>PIVL01000536.1 GCA_003354145.1 Paracoccaceae bacterium | reverse complement strand
AAACGCCTGAAAGACCGCGACGGCAAACGGGTATTGATGGCGTCATTGGATACCAACCGCCCTGCCGCGATGGAGCAGTTGGCGATCCTTGGCAATCAGATCGGTGTTGATACCTTGCCAATCATCAAGGGCGAAGACCCGGTTGCCATTGCCAAGCGTGCCAAAACGCAGGCGGCGATGGGTGGATATGACGTCTATATACTTGATACCGCGGGCCGCTTGCATATCGACGCTGAACTGATTGCACAGGCCGCCGCCGTTCGCGACGTGGCCCAGCCGCGTGAAACACTTTTGGTTGTGGATGGCCTTACGGGGCAGGACGCGGTCAACGTTGCCACTGAATTTGACGACAAAATCGGCGTTTCCGGTGTGGTCCTTACCCGGATGGATGGTGACGGACGCGGTGGTGCGGCGCTATCGATGCGCGCCGTGACCGGCAAACCAATCCGCTATGTCGGCCTTGGCGAAAAACTCGAGGCGCTGGAAGCGTTTGAACCTGAACGTATCGCCGGCCGTATTCTCGGTATGGGCGACATTGTTTCGTTGGTAGAAAAGGCGCAGGAAACCATTGAGGCCGAACAGGCCGAACGCATGATGCGCCGTATGTCAAAGGGCCAGTTCAACATGAACGACCTGAAGATGCAGCTTGAGCAAATGGTCAAGATGGGTGGCATGCAGGGCATGATGGGTATGATGCCCGGCATGGGTAAAATGGCCAAACAGGTAGAAAATGCGGGTCTTGATGACAAGATGCTGGTCCACCAGATCGCCCTGATTCAGTCGATGACCAAACGCGAGCGTGCCAATCCGAAACTGCTTCAAGCGTCACGTAAAAAGCGCATTGCCAAAGGCGCTGGTCTGCAAGTGTCCGACCTGAACAAACTGCTGAAGATGCAGCGCCAGATGGGCGACATGATGAAAAAGATGGGTAAAGGCGGCATGCTGAAACAAGCCCTGAAAGGTATGTTCGGCAAAGGTGGCGCACCTGCAGATATGGCCGCCGGAATGGACCCCAAAATGATGGAAGCCGCGGCCAAGCAAATGGGCGGTAAACTTCCAGGTGGCTTGGGCGGAATGGGCGGCGGTATGGCCCTGCCCCCAGGCTTGTCTGGCTTTGGGAAAAAGAAATGATCCCAACGCTGACCACTGAACGTCTGACTTTGCGTCCTCCGACGTCCGCGGATTTGGGCGTTTATACCGCCTTTAACGCGGTCTCGGATACGCGTGTTGGGTCGTATCGTGGCGGCAGAACCCCTGATGAAGTCAAGGCCAGACTGACCCGCGATATCGACCATTGGGCAAAAGGTTTTGGCATGTGGCTGCTGGCTATTGCTGACGGTACAATTGTGGGCGGTGCAGGGCTATCACATCCGGATGACTGGCCAAGCCACGAATTAACCTGGTGGCTCATGCCGGACCAGCGCCGCAATGGCTATGCCACCGAGGCAAGCCGCGCAGTGATCAAGTTTGGATATGAAACGCTGGGCTGGGCGCAGATTGAAACCCACATGCGTGACGAAAATCTGGCGGCGCGTCAGTTGGCTGAACGCTTGGGCGGTAAAATCTCGCGTCGCGATGTGTTTCCAGACGGTGTGGCGCGCGATGTGTTTGCGCTGCCTCGCCCAAATGAAGAGGTCACGACATGACCTCATCTTCCATTCCGACGCTGACCACCGAACGCCTGACATTGCGTCCGCTTAAGGCGGATGATTTCGGTGTATTCGCTGAATTCTTCGCGTCGGATCGATCGAAATTCGTCGGTGGGCCTGTGCCGACTGAGCAATCTTGGCGCATGCTGGCCGTCGAAATTGGCCACTGGTCCCTGCGCGGTTATGGCCGCTGGGCGGTTGAAGAAACCCAATCCGGCCTGTTCGCTGGCGTCATTGGGCCTTGGAACCCAGAAGGCTGGCCAGAACCCGAAGTCGGTTGGGATCTGATGGCGGG
>PIVL01000535.1 GCA_003354145.1 Paracoccaceae bacterium | reverse complement strand
TTTCTAAGTTTCTCGATCCGGTCATGAACCCCGTCCGCCAAATCGCGGTTTGCAGCCTCGGCAGCGGCGCCAAATCCGGCGATTCCGATGACATTTTCAGTTCCTGAACGGCGGCCCATTTCCTGACCTCCACCGCGGATTTGCGCAGCGATTTCTGTGCCACGTTTCACCACCAACGCACCGATACCCTTGGGCCCGCCCAGCTTATGCGCCGATATTAGTGCCATTTGCGCGCCGCACCAGTTAAACGCCATTGGCAATTTGCCAAAGGCTTGCGTGGCGTCGGTCATTGCCAGTCCAGTCGGCAATGACTGCAACACCCCGGTTTCAGAATTGGCCAGCTGCAACACAGATTGGGACGGATCATCGACCGTGACCTGCCCCTGTGCGTCTACCGCCAGATCAGACGTTACCCAGGCCGACACTGCGTCATGTTCGATATCCGCACCGTGAAAACCACGCCCCGCACAGGCCAAAGCGGCCGCCTCGGTTGCGCTTGAGGTAAAGATGACATCTGCACCATCCGCACCAAATGCTGTTGCCACCTTCGCGCGCGCGCGTTCGATCAGCGACAAAGCGCTGCGACCTTCGCCGTGTACAGAGGACGGATTGCCGACCACATCCATCGCCGCAATCATTGCGGCGCGGGCTTCGGGGCGCAACGGGCTGGTTGCGTTATGATCCAGATAAACCCGGTTCATTCATCATCCACCACGTCAAACAAATGCGGAACTGCCGGACATGGGGCCAGTTCGTTGGCAATCACGTCGGACAATCGGGTCTGATGCAAATAGACATAGACATGTGCGCTTAGACCTTCCCACAACCGGTTGGTCATCGATTGCGCCCTGCTGCCTGATTCCGCGCCTGATGCGCCGGCACCCTTGTGCATCGCATCAACGGTTTCATCGACAGCCTCCAACACATTTACCACGCGAATTTCCGAAGTCGATTTAGCCAGCCGATAACCGCCGCCGGGACCGCGAACAGAAGTCACCAGCTCTGCACGACGCAGTTTCACGAACAATTGTTCAAGATAGGGCAGCGAAATGCTTTGCCGCTGAGAAATTTCACCCAGTGTTACCAAGGATTCGGGTTCCTGCATGGCAATGTCGGCCAAAGCGACCATTGCATAGCGACCCTTGGTTGACAGCTTCATATATTTACCCTTTTGCTGCGGCATTTGTGCAGAAACATTGACGTTGTCGCCGTCAGTGCGTATGTGCCCATGACAGCGTGAAACGCAAGTCCACGCGACTTATTAGAACCATTCTAAGGTGCCTTAGTGAATTCGTCAAGAATAGCCGGGCACTTTAAGAAAATGACACAGGACCCCTGCCCATATGCCCGAGGTTATATTTCCCGGCCCCGAAGGCCGCATAGAAGGTCGTTATCACCGGCAAAAAGAACGCGACGCGCCGATTGCAATCATTTTGCATCCGCATCCGCAGTTTGGCGGCACGATGAACAACAAGGTTGTGTATAATCTGCACTATGCCTTTCACAAAATGGGGTTCACCGTGTTGCGGTTCAATTTCCGTGGTGTTGGACGCAGTCAGGGTGAATACGATCAAGGCATTGGCGAGCTAAGCGATGCAGCATCCGCATTGGATTACCTGCAATCGATGAACAACAACTCAAAGCACTGTTGGGTTGCTGGATTCTCGTTTGGGGCCTGGATTGGCATGCAATTGCTGATGCGCCGCCCGGAAATCACCGGATTTATCAGCGTTTCGCCCCCGGCAAACATGTATGACTTTTCCTTCCTGGCCCCCTGCCCGTCGTCGGGTTTGATCATCAATGGTCTGGCTGATCGCGTGGCGCCTCCTGCAGATACCGTGACACTGGTGAATAAACTGCACGAGCAGAAGGGTATTACCATTACCCATCAGGAAGTCGAAAACGCTGATCACTTCTTTCAAGAGCCCCATATGGAGCCAATGATTGG
>PIVL01000534.1 GCA_003354145.1 Paracoccaceae bacterium | reverse complement strand
GGGCTTGAGGTGCGAAGTGTGCCGCTTATCTTGCTTCGGATGGTCGAGCAGCTGCTGACGACGCCCGCCGTTGCAGGCCTGCCCCGGAGATCTGGGTGTTGGCTACAGGGAGGTTGACGTGATTGTGGAGGCGTCTCAGGCAGTACTCGAGGCCGCCCATTTGGCTCGTGCGCGCGAGGACGCGGCCGCTGCAGCAAGACGTGCGCGTGAGAATGATGCGACTCTCGTCGCCACACCTGTGAGCTTGCAGATCCTGACCGCGTTGCGGGGCGCGGAGCGCGATCTCACCGAAGCGGCGTGCGAGCTCGGCCGTCTCGTTACGCTGCTCGATGTGCCTGCTGGTAGCCCATGCCGGAGAGTCTCCGACCATCGCGCTGCAGATTGGCACATGCATCGCGTCAATAATCGTCGAGTGCAAGACGGCGTACGCTCTTGTGCATGTGTGTTCCGATGCCTTAGTAACGGCGCCCATGGTTGCATCACAAGAGAAACTCGCGGCGCGCATGGCGGAGTTGTGTGCCCTCTCGTACGCACTAGTGTGAAACGCGCACTGCGCGCACGCATTGAGCAGCTCACTGCTGATGGAGTGGACATCCGGAGCAGACATCGAGGCGTTCGAGGTCGGCGAGATTGTGCACATCCACTTTCAGCACTCAGCAGTCGGACAGGACGACTAGGACTTAGTAGGAGCCAACTGCTGCCCAGCTGCTGCTGCGCAGGCTCAGCTGTCAGCAGAGCCAGCCCTCTCCCGGGGGCGGGTGTCGGGAGGAGGCGGGACGATACACGTGCTGACCATCACCATGACAGACGGCGGACGGCCGCGGCGGCGCACGGCGGCGCTGTCACGGCGACTGGCCGACTGCGAACTCGATGCTACGGCTACGATGACGCAGAGTCAGACGAAGAGTGGCGACTGCCGAGACCAAAGCGGTGTCACACTACTCACTACTTTGGGCAGTCATGGTGGACTGCTGTTTAGTTGAGTGACCCCCGCAGAAACACTCGAAAACAGCCTCGGCGGGCTCGGCTCGCAGGAGTCGGCGTCGCCACGGCCGCGGGGCCAGCGCCCGCGGCCGGCGGCTGCAGTCACTCACAGTGCCCGTGTGTCAGTGTGTGCTTGCACTAGCCGTGAACCTGCACACAGCACACTGACACATAGTATTAGTAGTGATAGTCATACATACTGACCTCGCTCCAAGTCCGACAAAGCGCGCCGATTGCCGGCGATGCCGATGGCGATGCGTCGGTCGCAGCCCGCACAGCGGCTTCAGCTTCTGCCTCTCACTCTGGCTTGTGAGTTGTGAGCAGGTACTGGTATTGTAGACGGCGTCAGACAGGCTGAGGACGAGCGGGCATCAGATTCAGACACAGAAGAGCACATGACTCAGGTCAAGCACTAGCAGGAGCCACGGAACAGGCCCAGGAGGCACGACGTCGACGACGCGACGCAACAACAAACAAATACATAGTGCCCCACCTAGCTTAAGCTTAAGCTAGTACTAGTAGATAGTAAAGTATATGTATTATCCTTCGTTTCTTGTTGCGTCGTCGTCGTGTCTCCTAGGCCTGTTCCGTGGCTCCTGCTTGACCTGAGTCCTGTGCTCTGTGTCTGATGCCCGCTCGCCCTCCGCCTGTCTGACGCCGTCTAAGCAGCGTACAATAGTAGTTATTGCGTACTACAGTAAATAGTGATTACGGCAGTTTAGTACTCGGCATCTTGTTGTACGGGTCAGGGTGTGAGTCATCGGTGCTGATTCAGCCGCTTCTGCAACGGCTGGCTGTCGGCTGCACACATTCCACAACGGCTGCGTGCGCTCGATGACTGGACGCGCCGCTCGCGTGCCTGACGGAGAACACGCTCGACGCCGCGCGCTCGCGCCGCTCTACTCAGCTCTCGGTCTCACGAGCATCGACAAGTACATCTCCAACAGGAAGCTGCGCTGGGCTGGGCATGTGATGCGC
>PIVL01000222.1 GCA_003354145.1 Paracoccaceae bacterium | reverse complement strand
ATCTATTCACCCCGCCCGGTGGTGCGCCCCTTACCTGAAAAGGTTTTCCAACATGACTGATAACGCATTCACCCCGTGTCAGGGCGTGGCAACCCGCTTGATTGCCGGGGAAATCTAGACCCAGGTGGTCCAAGGTTGGGGACAAGTGCAATTGGACGCAATCAACGCCGTCCTTGAGGGCGGGATTGGGGGGCAGGTCAACGCAGAGGCCAGTTTGCGTTTGTCCAATCGCGTCGTTTTAGCGTCCCTCATCTGCAACCAGAAAATCCGGTGTCGCTGACGAAGATAGGCTCATTGCATGCGCTCCGCCTTGCTGGTCTTTCCAATTCAGCTTTTCTCTCAGACTGACGACAGTGCCGATTACGATCATCGCAGGCCCTTTCAATTCGGCCTCGCGTACGCGGTCTGCGATATCGCCCAATGTTCCAATCACAACAATCTGGTTCTTTCGAGTGCCGTTTTCGATGACAGCGGCGGGAGTCGCCATGTCAACGCCATGCGTGCAAAAACCCTCTGCCAGTTTTGGCAGATTTGACAGACCCATATAAACTGCAATCGTCTGGGCTTTGCGGACCAGAATATCCCAGTCCAGATCAAGGCATCCATCTTTGCCGTGGGCGGTAATAAACGTGCAGGATTGCGCGTGGTCACGATGCGTAAGCGGTATTCCGGCATACGTGCTGCACCCAGCGGCTGCAGTGATCCCCGGCACCACCTGAAAACCAATTCCATTTTCCGCCAACGTTTCGATTTCTTCGCCACCACGACCAAATATAAACGGATCGCCCCCTTTGAGCCGCAACACGCGGTTGCCCTCTTTTGCCAGCCTAACCATCAGTTCAGAAATGTCTTTTTGCGTCATTGTATGTTCTTCAGGCAGTTTTCCCACATAAATACGCTCGGCGTCGCGGCGAACGAGAGACAAGATTTCGTCGCCGACCAAACGGTCATAAAGGATCACATCTGCTCTTTGCATCAGACGTAATGCCCGAAACGTCAGAAGATCAGGATCACCGGGGCCGGCCCCTACAAGATAAACCTCGCCCGTTGGTGATGTGGTGCCACTTACTTGATCTTTCAAATCCTGCACAACCTGATCGTGGGCGCGTTCTTCGGCACCGGCGAGAAAGAAGTCACCAGCGGGCCCGTCGATCATACGTTCCCAGAAATGTCGACGTTCACGGGCGTCCAAAACCACCTTTGCAATACGGGCGCGAAACTTGCCGGCAAACTCAGCCAGCCTGCCAAAGCTGGCCGGAAGAGTTGCCTCTATTCGGGCCCGCAGAATCCGGGCGATCACCGGAGCAGTCCCGGCTGTCGAAATGGCAATCACAATCGGGGAACGATCGACAATTGACGGGGTGATGAAATCGCATTTGTCCGTGACATCCGCGATATTGCACAAAATGCCGTTGTCGCGCGCCCAGTTGAACAGGCGTTCTTCGCGCTGATGGTTTTCTGAAGCACCGTATACTACTGTACATCCTGCAACATCCTCGGCGTCCGGCAGGCGTTGGTAAAGCGTTAGCCCGGACAGGTTAGCCATCCTCTTCAAATCGTCACTGGGGCAGGGATCAAAGACAATCACTTTCGCGCCAGCAGACAATGCACGCTCGGCACGCCGGGCAGCAACTGTACCACCACCATCGACAAGCACTTTGCGCCCTTTGATGTCCAGGAAAATGGGCAGATAATCCAAATTACTGTATCCTTACGACTGTTTGTTTGCGGATATGTCAGTAGCCGCATTGGTCAATGCCTTGCCCAATTGCGCGGCGGAATTGTCGTCAAGATCAATCTGGGTGATTCGGGTTCCTTCACGCAGAACCAGCCGAACCATTGTCAGACCGCTTTCGAATTTCGCTTGGCGCAAGATCGCCCGTCGACCGAAAGGAAGTTCAAATTCAGCTAGCTCGGTCAGTTCAACATCACTCATAAGTAAGGCCACGGGTAAAAGATGCCTCAAGAATCCATTCCCATTTGCGCGGGGTATCCCGGAAATCCGGTTTTATGTCGAATTCCAGGAACATCTCACCGGCCTCACCTGCCGCTCGGACGAGCTGTTCCAGTTCGCCGAAATTTTTGACATCGGGGTTTGAGATAATCAGGTCGCTCAGCTTTGCCATTGATTGCTCCTTGCAATGCGGTTGTCGAACCGGACGCGATAAATCAAACGCGATGAATCCATGTCACCATGTTTTTCAAATCCGGTCCTGTTGTGCAGAACATTATTGTTCAGAATACCCTGGCCGGGTTTAAGGCTAACCTGCAATGCCAGTGGGTCGCCTTGTGAAAGATAGTCTCGCAAAAACTGCTCGGTTTCGCGTGTCTGGGTATCATCACGCCATTCAATACTGCGGGTGCGTGCTGTGTAGCGCATTTGCAGTCGACCAGTGTCCTGATCCGGGTAAAACACCGGCCCGACGGATGCCGGACGAATGCTTCCGTCCGCTTCGTGGTTTGCGGGGATGGACATCGCCCGCGCGTGCATCAGGGTGCGAATATGGTCCGGGTTCTGATCGCGCAGTCTGAGATAGACGATTTCAGGGTCCAATATCTGATTAACACCGCCGGATTCAGCCGGTCGGACACAATGCAAAACAAAGGCAGATATCCTGAAGTCCTTGTCGTTGTAATAACCGTCTGTGTGCCAGTTCATTGACCGGGTGGAATAGGGAATATAGCCCCGCTTGGCCGCGTCCTGCGAAGGCTGAAGTGCCACGATCCCTTCGGATTCAGCCGATCTGTGGTTTTCAGCAATCCGAAGGCCGAAAGCCGCAGAAAATTTTCTCAAATCGCTGCGAACCGATGAGGAATCACCGCCCTCACTTGCATAAATGGCGTAGTTTACGGAATCGCAGCGTCGGGCGATGGCGTCTTTTTCCACGTTGTCGGGCCGGGTAAGATTCCTGATTTCTACAGGTGACAGTTCCCGCATCTGCTCGGTAACTGCCAATTTGACCTCGCGCCAGCGGCCATATGCGTGATCATCATCAAGATCAAACCATTTGAATTGCTGCAATATTTCTGAATATTCGGGCAACTGAGCGTATTTCTTCCTTGGTAATTTATCCGGATTCATCCTGCCAACTCTTGCCAGGATAACAGAAATTGCGGTGCGGCGAAGGTACCTATTGCTTATTACATTCATTTATTTCAATGTATAGTTATATGCGATTGGGAGGTCGCCAAACCTTTGTGTTGAATAAGGATCCAACGCAGACCGACGAACAAGACGGCGAGCCCGCAAAACACTGGAAAAACTACACGCAACCGGGACACAGCGAAAATTGGGAGGATACCTTGAAAGACAGCGATTCAACGGACGACAATTCCGCAGCTGGTGAAAACGACAATCACCCCACCCCGATGCTGGATCAGCTAGAAGACGGCCCATGGCCAAGCTTCGTGACCGGCCTGAAGCGGCTTCGTGACAAAGAAGACGCACAATATTCTCCGATGATGAATGACCTGTTGGGTCAGTTGAACCATTCATACGAAAACCGGCTTGGCTACTGGAAGGGCGGCACGGTGTCGGTTTTCGGATATGGCGGCGGTATCATTCCGCGGTTTTCTCAGGTTGCAGACAAATTTCCGGAATCCAAAGAGTTTCACACCCTGCGTGTGATGCCGCCTGCGGGTTTCCATTATACAACGGACCTGCTGCGCGACATGTGCGATATTTGGGAAGAGCACGGCTCGGGCCTGATCGCTTTTCATGGCCAGTCCGGCGACATCATGTTTCAGGGCTGCACCACCGAAAACACACAAAAAGCCTTTGATGACCTGAACAAAATCGGGTTCGATCTGGGAGGAGCGGGCCCGGCATTGCGCACAGCAATGAGCTGCGTGGGTCATGCCCGCTGTGAACAATCGTGTTATGACGAAGTACGAGCGCATCGGTCGATCATCAACCGCTTGCTGGACGAAATGCACCGCCCGGCGCTACCCTACAAATTCAAGTTCAAATTCTCGGGCTGTGCCAATGATTGTGTGAACGCCATCCACCGCGCCGATTTTGCGGTGATTGGGACTTGGCGCGATGACATCAAAATCAATCAGGAAAAAGTCAAAGAGCACATCGCCGAAAAAGGTCGCAAATACACTATCGACACGGTTGTTTCGATGTGCCCGACGCGGGCGATTTCGCTGAATGACGACGACACAATCGAGATCGACAACAAATCCTGCGTGCGCTGCATGCACTGCATCAACGTGATGACCAAGGCGCTTAGCCCCGGTGATGACAAAGGTGTTTCGATTATGGTTGGCGGCAAACGAGCGCTGAAAGTGGGCGACATGATGGGCATCATGGTTGTCCCGTTCATGAAGCTGGAAACCGACGAAGATTTCGAAAAGCTGGAAGAGTTTGCCGAAAACATAGTCGAATTCTTTGGCGATAACGCTTTGGAGCATGAACGTATCGGCGAAACCATCGACCGGATTGGCCTGCCCGCGTTTCTTGAGGCGCTGGACATCGATGTTGATCCCAACATGGTCAACCATCCGCGCACGTCCAGCTATGTGCGAACCGATGATTTTGATGAAGAAGCCGCCAAATGGTTTGAACGCAAGGCCCGTGAATCCGGCCTGCAGGTCAGCGCAGAATAACGGCATCCGAGCACAGTCGGCTGAAAAGCCGACGATGAGGGAGAACAAAAAGATGAACCAGACAGCACCAGCAAAACCAAGAACGCCGGATGAGGTAGGAGTCCCCGATCCGTTCCAGTACATGCATCCAGTGATGAAAAAGAACTATGGCGGCTGGGATTGGCATGACCGCCCCCAACCCGGCGTGCTGCGTCATGTGGCAAAATCCGGTGACGTTATCTATACGGTGCGCGCCGGAACCCAACGCCAGATGGACGTATTCACGATCCGCAAGCTTGCTGACATCGGTGACAATTTCGCCGATGGGCACATCCGGTTCACCACCAGATCAAACATCGAATTCATGGTTGCGGACGAAGCCAAAGTAGCGCCCCTTGTCGCTGCACTTGAAGCCGAAGGTTTCCCGGTTGGCGGCACAGGTGCGTCGGTTTCGATGATCAGCCACACCCAGGGTTGGCTGCATTGCGACATTCCGGGCACCGATGCCTCTGGGGTCGTCAAGGGGCTGATGGATATGCTGCACAAAGAGTTTGTGCAGGAGAAAATGCCGAACCGGCTGCGGATCACGACGTCTTGCTGTCAGATCAACTGCGGTGGGCAGGGTGATATTGCGATTAACGTGCAATATACCAAACCCCCAAAGATCAACCACGATCTGGTGGCCAATGTTTGCGAACGGCCTGCTGTAGTGGCGCGCTGCCCGGTGGCCGCGATCCGCCCAGCAATGGTCAATGGCAAGCCTTCGCTGGAAGTGGACGAAAAGAAATGCGTCTGCTGTGGCGCCTGTTATGCGCCTTGTCCACCAATGCAAATCAACGGCGACGACAGCACCAAGATTGCGATTTGGGTTGGCGGCAAACATTCCAATGCCCGCTCTAAACCGACATTCCACAAACTGGCGGTGGCGAATCTGCCCAACAACGCGCCGCACTGGCCCGAGGTCAAAGCGATCGTAGGCCGCATCGTCGAGGCTTACAAATCCGATGCCAAACACTGGGAGCGGATGGGTGAGTGGATCGAACGTATTGGTTGGGCCCGGTTCTTTGAGATGACCGAACTGGCTTTCACCAAACACCATCTGGATACCTGGACCGGTGCGCGCAAGTCGATGAACATGTCCGCGCATCTGCATTTCTGACGCAGGAGGTTAGCGTGAAAATCGGAGTAGTCATCAGCGAAGGGCCGTATACGCATCAGGCGGCGGACTCGGCCTATAATTTCGTGAAATCTGCAATCGCCAAAGGGCATGAGGTTCCACGCGTGTTTTTCTATCATGACGGCGTTAATGTCTCGACCCGGCTGTCGGTTCCACCGCAGGATGAACGTAACATTCAAATCAATTGGACCACTTTGGCCAAAGAACACGACATTGATCTGGTAGTATGTATCGCGGCGGCGCAACGACGTGGCTTGCTGGATGAGAACGAGGCCAAACGGCAAGGCAAGGATGCCAATAACATTGCGGATGGTTTTCGGATTTCCGGCCTTGGTCAATTGATTGAAATGGGTATCCAGACAGACCGTCTGGTCACCTTTGGCGATTAGGGGCGTAACATGTCAGTCACCAAAAAATTTCTCTACGTGAATCGCAAGGCGCCGTATGGCACTATCTATGCGCTGGAAAGCCTTGAGGTTGTGCTGATTGGGGCGGCGTTTGAGCAGGATGTCAGTCTGGCATTTCTGGATGACGGTGTGTTCCAGCTAACCAAAGGTCAGGATACCAAGGGGATCGGTGTTAAGAACTTCTCACCAACCTTCCGGGCGTTGGGCGACTACGAAGTCACCAAGCTTTATATCGAACAGGAATCGTTGGATGAACGCGGCCTGACCAAGGACGATTTACAGGAAATCGTATATGAAGATGAGGACGACGATTGGGCCGAAAAACCCTCTATCCGCGTGGTAAACCGCGCAGAAATGGCCGCGATCATGGCCGATCAAGACGTTGTTCTGAGCTTTTGAGAGATCGAGATGTCAACTTTACATACAGTTAACAAGTCCCCCTTTGCCACCGACGCCCTGCTGAGCTGCCTGAACCATTGCAGTGACGGCGATGCCGTTCTGATGATCGAGGATGGCGTCTATGGCGCGTTGGCCAACTCGCGGATTTCCAAGGCCGTTCAGGCCAGGGCAGGCAGTGTTACCCTGCTTATCCTTGGCCCGGATGCCCAAGCACGCGGACTAAATTCAGACAAATGCCTGAGCGACGTAGGCCGGGTTGATTATGACGGGTTTGTCGACCTTGTCACCCAACACGACCGCACGCAGGCGTGGTTATAAAATCAGCCCTCTGTCGGGCCCCCAGAAAGGAAGAACACAAATGGCATATCAGGTAAACGGATCCACAGTTGAACACGATGAAGAAGGATACATCACCAACCTTGACGAATGGAGCAAGGAATTGGCTGATACGATAGCAGAATCCGAAAACATCGAAATGAACGAAGAGCACTGGGAAGTCGTGAACTTCTTGCGCGACTATTACGAAGAGTATCAGATCGCCCCTGCCGTTCGCGTGTTGATCAAATCGATCAAAAAGTCGATGGGCCCGGAAAAAGGCAACAACAAATACATGTACGAGCTGTTCCCCTACGGCCCGGCGAAACAAGCCTGTAAAATTGCCGGTCTGCCCAAGCCAACCGGCTGTGTCTGAGGCACAAGAGCCTTAACGAAACACCACTACGCAACTTTCGGGAGGGGACTGCGTGCTTTCTGTGATCTATGCCGTTCTGTTCTATCTCGCGACCATCATTTTGGTCGTGGGAGTGGCGATGAAGATACGCAAATATGCGCGCATTCCCACCCCACTGAAAATCGTGGTTACCCCAGCACCCATAACGGGCAGGGGCGTGGTGATGCGTATGCTGCGCGAAGTGGTGTTTTTTGAAAGTCTGTTCAAATCCAACAAATGGATATGGCTGTTTGGCTGGACCTTTCACATGGCTATGTGGCTGGTTCTGATCCGCCATATACGATATTTCACTGAACCGGTTTGGAGTTGGGTGGCTTTCGCGCAACCTTTTGGAACTTACGCCGGATTTGTCATGCTGGCTGGGTTGCTGGGCCTCTGGGCACGGCGATTTCTGGTTGAACGCATCCGCTATATCTCAAGCCCGTCGGATCATCTTATGCTGGCATTGCTGGTGGCGATTGTCGGCAGCGGGTTGATGATGCGGTTTGTCGGAAACGCGGATATCGTTTCGGTCAAGGTCTATATGCTGGGGCTTATGCGCCTGCACATAGAAACCCTGCCACCCGACCCGATCCTGCTGGTGCATCTTGGCGGCGTTTTGGTTCTGATGATCATCTTTCCGATCTCCAAACTGATACATGCGCCCGGTCTGTTTTTCAGCCCTTCGCGCATGCAAATCGAT
>PIVL01000533.1 GCA_003354145.1 Paracoccaceae bacterium | reverse complement strand
TGGCCGAGATGGATACGCTTTGGAACGAAATTAAAATCACCGACAAGGCCGCGAAAAACTCATAATCCATTCAGGTTCTGGACAAAGGTCTTGTTGCTTGCCAATGTCGCGTTTCCATTGCAGGAAGGCAAACCATGTGCGCGCGTAAAATCATCATCGACACCGACCCCGGACAGGACGATGCCGTTGCCATATTGTTGGCGTTTGGCAGCCCTGACGAAATCGAGGTTCTGGGTATTACAGCAGTAGCCGGCAACGTACCCCTAGCGATGACAGCCAAAAACGCCCGGATTGTTTGCGAACTGGCAAACCGACGCGACACACCGGTTTACGCCGGATGTGACCGCCCCCTGACCCGCGCATTGATCACAGCAGAGCATGTGCATGGCAAAACCGGGCTGGACGGACCGGTGTTGCCAGACCCGACCATGGCACTTGCTGACGGGCACGGTGTTGATTTCATTATTGAAACCCTACGTAGTCACCCGGCCGGAACTATCACTTTGTGTCCCTTAGGACCGTTAACCAATATCGCCACGGCCTTTCAGATGGCTCCGGACATCATCGATAAAGTGCAGGAAATTGTGCTGATGGGAGGTGCCTATTTCGCAGTAGGTAACATCACTCCAACCGCAGAATTCAACATCTACGTCGACCCGCAAGCCGCTGAAATAGTGTTTAAATCAGGTGTCTCTCTGACTGTTCTTCCGCTGGATGTTACCCACAAGGCACTGGTTACCAAACCCCGCAATGACGCCTTTCGCGCGATAGCTTCGCCAGTGGGTCATGCGGTTGCCGAGATGACCGACTTTTTTGAACGATTCGACAAAGAAAAATACGGCAGTTTGGGCGCCCCGCTGCATGACCCTTGCGTGATCGCATATCTGATCCGTCCGGAATTGTTTACAGGGCGTCAGATCAATGTCGAGATCGAGACCACCTCTGAACTGACCCTTGGCATGACCGTCGCCGACTGGTGGGGTGTGACCGACCGCGCACCCAATGCGCTGTTTATGGGCGACATTGACGCCGACGGCTTTTTCGCGCTGCTCACCGAACGACTGGCCCGCCTGTGAGCGCCGCCCTGCATCTGGCCAAACCTGCTGATTTGTCCAAACTATGCACCCTGGTCGCCGCCTTTCACGCCGAAGAAGCCTTGAACAGTAGCGCAGAATCACGCGAAGCGGGGATTGCCCCACTGCTTGATGGCAGCCCCCACGGTGCCGCCTACCTGATCGGACCGACGCGGGCTCCTATCGGCTATGTTATTGTCACCTTTGGCTGGTCTGTCGAACTTGGCGGCATGGACGGTTCTATCGACGAGATCTATGTGCGCCCCGCCATTCGCAATCGCGGTATTGCATCAGAGGTCTTGAACGCTTTACCCAAAGCATTGTCAGCCGCAGGGCTAAAAGCCCTGCATCTTGAGGTGGATCGAAAAAGCGAGGCCGCTCAACGTCTGTATGCCCGTGCCGGATTTGAACCAAGAGATCGCTATTTGCTTATGACCAAGGACTTATAGCCAACAACATAGCCAAGTCGCTGTGTTCAACCGTTTATCTCAGGATTGAACGACCAGCATATTCAGCCACTTCGCCCAACACTTCTTCGATGCGGATCAACTGGTTATATTTTGCCAGGCGGTCTGAACGCGACAGCGATCCGGTTTTGATTTGACCGCAATTGGTTGCCACGGCCAGATCGGCAATCGTTGCATCCTCGGTTTCACCAGACCGATGCGACATGACATTGGTAAACCCGGCACGATGCGCCATGTCCACTGCCCGAAGTGTTTCTGTTAAAGTCCCGATTTGATTGACTTTTACCAACATAGAATTGGCGCTTTGACGCTCAATTCCTTCGGCCAGGCGCGCTGGATTGGTCACAAACAGATCATCCCCAACCAATTGCACCTTCGCGCCCAACGCGTGTGTCAGCGCGGCCCAACCATCCCAGTCATCTTC
>PIVL01000221.1 GCA_003354145.1 Paracoccaceae bacterium | reverse complement strand
ATGTCCAAAGGAAACTGGGCATGACTGTTGGAATCGTCATGCTGGTTCACACTTCGCTGGGACGAGCAGAACAAATTGCACGCCACTGGACCGCAGCTGGCTGTCCGGTGGTCCTGCATGTGGATAAGAAAGTTAACCGGGCTGACTATCGGGAGTTTTCCAAAAAGCTGTCTGATGAGCCGCTTGTCAAATTCAGTAGACGCTACAAATGTGATTGGGGAACCTGGGGGATTGTTGCAGCTTCGCAGGCGGCTTCGGAGTTGTTGTTGGACAGTTTTCCCACTGTCAGCCACGTCTATCTGGCATCCGGGTCTTGCCTGCCGTTGCGGCCGGTACAGGAACTGATCGATTATCTGGCTGACCGTCCGCGCACAGACTTTATCGAAAGCGCTACAACCGCAGATGTGCCCTGGACCGTTGGTGGGCTTGATCAGGAACGGTTCACACTGAGGTTTCCATTTTCATGGAGACGCAATCGGTATTTGTTTGACAAATACGTTGAACTACAACGCTTTATTGGACTGAAGCGCAAAATTCCTGAAGAGCTGGTGCCGCATATGGGCAGTCAGTGGTGGTGCCTGACACGGCGAACATTGTCAGCGATCCTGCAAGATCCCGAACGCGAAAGGTTTGATCGCTATTTCCGACGGGTCTGGATCCCGGACGAAAGCTACTATCAGACTTTGGTGCGGCAATATTCAAGCAGCATTGAAAGCCGCTCTCTGACTTTGTCCAAGTTCGACTTTCAGGGAAAGCCACATATTTTCTATGATGACCATTTGCAACTGTTGCGCCGCTCGGATTGTTTTGTTGCACGCAAGATATGGCCGCATGCCGACCGATTGTATCAGGTGTTCCTTACGGACAGTTCGACTGCGTTGAAACGAACAGAACCAAACCCCGGCAAAATCGACCGCATTTTTGCCAAGGCGGTTGAGCGCCGGACGCGCGGACGGCCTGGTTTATACATGCAAAGCCGGATGCCCAATGTGGGTTGGGAAAACGGTGTCACATCCAACCCGTATTCGATGTTTCAGGGTTTTACCGAATTGTTTGACGATTTTGACATTTGGCTGAACCGGGCCACCGGAGCACGGGTTCATGGCCATTTGTTCGCACCGGAACGTGCGATTTTTTCGGGCGGCAAAACGCTGGTGAACGGGGCTCTGTGCGACAGTGCAGAAATACGCGACTACCAACCCGAAACATTCCTCACCAGTTTGATTTGGAACATGCGCGGCGAACGCCAGTGTTTTCAGTTCGGTCCGGGCGACAATCAGGTCATCAACGAAATGGTAGCCCGTGATCCAAACGCGCAAATCTCAGTCATAACTGGGGCGTGGGCGGTGCCACTATTCAGGTCAAACCTCGATTTCGGCATTTTGCGCAAAGAGGCGGCGCTGTTGCAAAAAATTGAGAGCGATCACCTGGATGTTCTGCGATCAGCGCAGGCCAAAGCACGGATACGCATCTGGACCATGGCCGAATTTATCGAGGCCCCGATGGAGCCGCTCCAGACCATCATTGATGAGATCGGACTTCTGACTCAGCGCCGCCTAAGCGAAGCACCAACAATGGTTGCTTTGGATGGCTTTGGGCAGTTCCTGCAAAACCTCAAGAATCAGGGTATGCACCCGTATCTGATGGGTGATTTCCCAGTTGAACAGGAATTAATGAATATGCCCAAACCCACTCGAAAACCTTATCTGGTGAGATAGGGCGCAATGACTGATCGCTTTGATTATTTTATCGTATTTGCAGAAATGCGCACGGGCTCCAACTTTCTGGAAACAAATCTAAATGCGTTCGATGGGCTGATCTGCCACGGCGAAGCATTCAACTCGCTCTTTATCGGCTATCCAGACAAAACCGAGATACTGGGTGTCACGCAGGACATGCGCGAAACGTCTCCGCAGCGGTTGATCACGGCGATCTGTGACGAACCCGGCGCGCTGGGCGGCTTTCGGTTCTTTCATGACCACGATCCCCGAGTGTTGGACATAGCGCTTGAAGATCCGCGCTGTGCCAAGATCATTTTGACGCGTAATCCTTTGGAGAGCTATGTCTCGTGGAAGATCGCGCAGTCGACAGGGCAGTGGAAACTAACCAATGTCAAAAGACGTAAGGATGCCAAGGCCCAGTTTGATGGTGCAGAATTTAACCACCATGTCGAGGCTTTGCAGGATTTTCAGGTGTTTCTTCTGAACAAATTACAAACATCTGGGCAGACGCCATTTTATCTGGCCTATGAAGATTTGCAAAGCGTGGCCGTAATGAACGGACTGGCCAGATGGCTTGGCGTGGATAGCCAGCTAGAGGGATTGGATAAAAGTCTGAAACGGCAGAACCCCAGTCCCATCACCGAAAAAGTATCTAACCTGACCGAGATGTCGGAAGCGCTGGTCGGCCTGGATCGGTTCAATTTGTCCCGTACACCCAATTTTGAACCTCGTCGCGGACCAAATGTACCCAGCTATGTGGTTGGCGTAAAAACGCCGTTGCTGTATCTGCCGATTTTGGGCGGACCCGAAGAAACCGTGTTGGAATGGATGGCGGGTCTGGACGATGTGACCGTAGAAGGCATGCAAACGAAGATGAACCAGAAACAACTGCGCCAGTGGAAACGCCGCAACCGGCTTCACCGCAGTTTCACTGTTCTGCGTCACCCGCTGGCCCGCTGTCACGCCACATTCTGCCGTAATATCTTGTCGACCGGCGAGCATAGCCTTGTTCACATCCGGGACACATTGCGCAAGCGTCACAAACTGCCCATTCCCGCCGGAGAGCCAACCAAGGGCTATACGCGCGCAGATCACAAGAAAGCATTCAAAGCGTTTCTGGAATTTGTAAAGGCTAGCCTCACAGGTCAAACGTCAATGCGTGTGGACGGTGCGTGGAATACGCAATCGGCTTCTCTGTCCGGGTTCGGAGATTTCAATTTGCCCGACTATGTCTTGCGCGAAGATGAAATGCCTACGATGCTGGTGCATTTAGCACAGCAAGTTGGTCACGATGCACCAAACGCGCCCGGAACCGCGGATCCCGATGTGCCACATGCATTGTCAGACATTTATGACGATGAACTGGAAGAGCTGGCGGCAAATGCCTACCAGCGCGATTACCTAATGTTTGGATTCGGGGCCTGGGCCAAATCTTGAACGGTAATGGCTTATGCGGCTTGAACGGACTGAGATGCAGTTAAAATAGCATAAAGCGTTGTCGCATCCAGATTGGCCCTCAATTTTGAACAGAGTGTCGGCTCGCGCAATGTGCGCGAGACCAGAGCCAGAGCTTTTAGATGCTCAACGCCAGCATTTTCCGGGGCAAACAAAGCGAAAGCAATGTCGATCGGCTGCCGGTCGACAGATCCAAAATCGATGGGCTTTTCCAGCATTACAAATATTCCTGCAATGTCCTCAAGATTGGGCAGTCGCGCATGTGGAAGTGCGACACCGTGGCCCACACCTGTTGGGCCAAGGTTTTCGCGTTCCAGCAGTGCTTCTACCGTGGTGGCTGCACTCAGCTCATAGATGTTCTGAGCCAAATCGCCTATTTCCTGAAATAGGCGCTTTTTGCTTGATGCAGCGGACAATACCTTAACGGCCTCGGGTTTGAGGATGTCGGTAAGTTCCATTTTTTTCTTGCTCCGCACAGGAACCCATTTCGGGTGCTTAATTAATTTCGGTTTATGGGTCGATCCAGCCGATATTGCCGTCGTCCCTGCGGTACACGACATTTACGCCTTCTTTTCCTTCGTTACGAAAGACCAATACCGGGGCGCCAGCCAACTCCATTTGCATCACAGCCTCACCTACAGATAACGATGGTATCTGTGCTTCCATCTCGGCGATGATCATCGGCTGGAGTGATTCTGGTTCGGCGTCCTCAGCTTGCTCTTTCGAGGCGAGGATATACGAGGACCCGCCAAAGAGTTCAACCGGTTCTGCACGATCTCGATGATGGTCTTTTAGTCGGCGTTTATATCGGCGTAATTGTTTGTCTAATTTGTCCTTGCACTGATCAAAAGCAGCATAGATTTCATGGTCATGCGCCTTGGCTTGTGCAGTTAGCCCAGTAGACAGGTGAATGGTCGCCTCACAAACAAATTCATGCGCCGAGCGGGAAAAAATCACATTTGCGTCTGTTGGACGCCCGGCATACTTGTTCAAAACGTCGCCCAATTCGGATTTAACGTGGGTTTGAAGGGCTTCGCCAATGTCGATTTGTTTTCCACTGATTTGGTAACGCATGTGTTTTCCTTTCATGTCTCACCCGGGATCGTGCTCAGTCTAGTGCGAAAATCCTACATTTGGGTGAAGGTAAATGGCAATATATCCGGGTGTGCCTGTTCAGAACCTTCACCGAAGGTCGAACCAGTAACAGCATCAGTCAAGACAATTGCCATGCTCCTATTTGAGGCTACAGGCGGGGTTGGTGTCAATGGATAGCGGTGATTTTAGGTGGGGAAAATTGCCGCGCTAAAGGCAATTTTCGACCATTTGGTAAAAAATATCAGGAAATTCGGAAATTTTCGCCCAGATAAACCCGGCGCACATTTTCGTTTTCAACCACATCTTCGGGTGTTCCGGACATCAAAACCTGCCCGTCATGCAAAATATAGGCCCGATCAACGATTTCCAGCGTTTCGCGGACGTTGTGATCGGTGATCAGCACACCGATTCCCCGCATTTTCAATTGCGATACCAGTTGGCGAATATCCCCGACCGAGATCGGATCAACACCCGCAAAAGGTTCATCCAGCAGCAGATATTTCGGGTCTGCCGCCAGACAACGGGCAATTTCCACTCGTCGGCATTCGCCCCCGGACAGCGCAAGCGCAGGTGCGCGGCGCAGATGCTCGATGGAAAAATCTGTCAACAGTTCTTCTAGGCGCGCGCGCCTTTTGTGGCTATCTTTCACTGTGATGTCGAGAACTGCCGAAATGTTGTCTTCGACGCTTAGCCCGCGAAAAATTGACATTTCCTGCGGCAAATAGCCAATTCCCATGCGCGCGCGGCGGTACATCGGCAAAGAGGTGACGTCTTGCCCATCAATCGAGACACTACCGGTTTCGGGGAAAATCAAACCGGCAATTGCGTAAAACGTGGTGGTTTTCCCTGATCCGTTTGGACCCAGCAAAGCCACGACTTCGCCCCGGTCCAGAGTCATGCTGACGTCTCGTATGACCATCCGCTTGCGATAAGACTTGCGGATTTTTTCAATCCGCAAGCCCGACGTTCCCGGTGTCAGGGTCAACTCAGGTTTTGCCATCAGTCTTTTGCCGTATTCAGAATAGTTTTGACCCGGCCAGTCATATTTGCAGTGCCGGTAATCAGATTGATTGTCATTTTCTGCGAAGTCAGCGCGTTCTGGCCCTGAGTTAGTAACACATTCCCGGTCATCAAAATTACACCTGTTCCGATCGTGTATTCTGCGTCATCCGCCTCGGCGGCGTCGGGTCCGCTTACCAGCGTCACGCCCCCAGAGGCCACAAGCTGTTTGATGCCGCCTTCTTCCTGATTGTAGATAACCAGCACGCGTTGGGCGGACAGGCGCATTTCGCCCTGTCCAATCAGGACATTGCCGGTAAAAATTGCTGTCCCGTCGGTTTGGTTTACGTCCAACCCATCGGCCGTCACCTCAACCGGAAGCGTTGGATCAGCGGCGATTGTACCAAAAGCAACATTAGCCCCCTGAGCGTTCACGACCACCACACCGAACAATAGGAGAAGACTTGAAATAAGTGTACGCAGGTAAATCACAAATCATCTTTCCGGCTGTTTTGGGGTGTATACCAGCTTCACCCCGTTGTTGAAAAGCATATGCAAGGATCCATCGTCATTTTCAGACGTAATTGTCATATTTCCAGCAGCTAATTGGCCAATTGGGCTGTCACCGGTGACCTGGCCGGGGGAATTGGCGTCAATGCTGTCGAGCGAGGTATTCAGCAATGCAGTTTCAAGCAAATATCCAGTGGTCGTTGCAATTTCGACGTTGCCCCCAAACGTGGCGCGTTTCGCGGTAAAATCCACGGTTCCGCTTTTGGAACTTAGGGTAATGCGCAACCCCTCTGGTGTAAGCAGGCTTGCACGCAAATCTCTAGCGGTTGCCGGAGCGCCTGAAGTGCCGGGGCTGGCCTCTGCTGCAGTGACCGAGATTTCGTCGCCATTTTCAGTTGTGCCTGAAAACACCGGTGCAGTGATTTGCTTTTCTCGCAATCGCTCAGCGATTTCGTGTTCGGCAAAAGGGATCGTCGCCGTTGGGTTTAAATTGCGCGATAACAGGAAAACGGTGGACAATAATCCAAGCGCAGCCAAAGGCAAAAGGACCTTGAGAAAGGCCACCATGCGCGAATAACGATCCACCAAGCCCTCCTTTGATCAGCCCAGGCCAATGCGCAGACAGTCATGGATATGCAGCACACCCATAGTTTTGCGTGGGCCATCCGGGTCGACGACAAACAGACAGGTAATTTGGCCGGTTTTGCGTTGATTCATGATTGCAAGGGCCTCTTCGGCCAGGGAATCCGGGCCAATTGTCGTTGGGTTTTCACTCATCACTTCGCCGGCGGTCATATCCAGCAATCCGTCCATTTTACGCCGAAGGTCGCCGTCGGTAATGACACCAGCAAGGCTGCCATCCGGGTTGGTAACGCTGACAACACCAAAGCCTTTTTGGCTGATCTCGATCAGGGTGTCGCTCATCTTGGTATGAGTTGAAACCACAGGCAATGCATCACCCGTATGCATGATATCCCGTACTTTGCTGAGATGGGCACCAAGTTTGCCTCCAGGGTGGAATTCGCGAAAATCAGCCGGTGTAAATACGCGATGTTCCATCAACGCAACAGCCAGCGCGTCCCCCAGCGCGAGGGTCATTGTGGTGGATGTCGTGGGTACAATACCGCTGCCACAGGCCTCTTCTGCGGGGGGCAGAACCAGAGCCACATCTGATTGCATTAGCAAGCTTGACGAGGGGCGGCCGGCCACTCCAATCAACGGAATTGCAAAGCGTCGTGTATAGGCAACCACATCGACCAACTCTGGTGTCTCGCCCGAGTTCGATAGAACAAGCACCACGTCGTCTTTTGTCAACATACCTAAGTCACCGTGGCTCGCCTCGGCGGGGTGCACAAATTGCGCCGGTGTGCCGGTGCTGGCAAACGTTGCTGCCATCTTGCGCGCAATATGGCCAGATTTGCCCATGCCGCAGACCACAACCCGACCTTTGACGTTCAGGATCAGCTCAACCGCGCGGTCAAATTCATCATTCAGGCTGGCTCCAAGCAATGCAAGTGCGTCTGCCTCGATGCGGATGACCCGGCGCGCGGTGTCCTGAAATTTGCTGGTCTTGCTCATGAGTGTGCAAAAATGTCAGTTTCGGGCCAACCAGCAAGATCCAGTTTTGCCCGCATTGGCAGAAAGTCAAAACAGGCCGCCGCCATCTCAGTCCGGCCCTCGCGTTCAAGACGTTTGTCCAGTTCCTCACGCAGTTGATGCAGGTACAAAACGTCGGATGCGGCATAGTCCAACTGTGCGTTGGTTAGCGTTTCAGCGCCCCAATCGCTCATCTGTTGTTGCTTGGAAATGTCGACGCCAATCAGTTCATGAGTCAGGTTCTTCAGGCCATGCCGGTCCGTGTAGGTGCGGATCAGGCGGCTGGCGATTTTGGTGCAATAGACCGGAGCCGTCAGGGTGCCAAAGGCATTGTACATGGCGGCAATATCAAACCGGCCGAAATGGAACAGTTTCAGCACATCCGGGTCTTCCAGCATGGCGCACAGGTTTGGGGCCTCGGTCTGGCCCTTCGAAACCTGAACGATATGGGTGTTGCCATCGCCACCGGACATCTGGATCAGGCACAACCGATCACGGTGCGGGTTCAGGCCCATGGTTTCACAGTCGATGGCCACAATAGGGCCCATGTCCAGCCCGTCAGGCAGATCGTTTTGATAGAGGTTATTTGCCACGCAGGAAGTCCTTTATTGCTGCCTTGTTGCGTCGAGATAGGTGCTTTGC
>PIVL01000220.1 GCA_003354145.1 Paracoccaceae bacterium | reverse complement strand
GCAAGCCCCCGGCTGTGGTCTATTGGCAGAGAAATGAAACAACCAATCTCGATCAGCAGGAGCAAAGAGTAGCTTAAAATACATCGGAAACTGTCCAATAATTGGGGAGTAGCTCAGTTGCCAATCTGGTCACCCTCCAAACGCCAGATTCGGCAGAAATAGTACAAGGCTGGGGAAAAACAACAGTACTGCAACCAGCGAAACAATTGCGATCAAAAATGGTGCCGATTCTCGGACGAACTCTCCTATTGGCGTGTCCAGAAGACTGCAAACAGTGAACATGCAAACCCCTACTGGGGGTGTCATTGACCCGAGCGTGACGATTGTCATCATCAGGATGCCAAAGTGCACTGGGTCAAAGCCCGCGGCTTGGATCACTGGAACAAAAATCGGAGTCAGAAGCAAAACAAGAATTGTACTTTCAAAAAACAATCCCGCGACAAAAAGCGAAATCAAAATTACGGCGACGATCACTTCCGGATTGGACAGGTTGCTGAGCAGCAGTTCTGCGATTTGTTGAGGTACTTTAAGAAAAATGATTGCGAATCCGATCATTCCAGACATAAGAATG
Organism: Paracoccaceae bacterium; assembly: GCA_003354145.1. GTDB lineage: Bacteria > Pseudomonadota > Alphaproteobacteria > Rhodobacterales > Rhodobacteraceae > NORP181. The sequence goes on along the minus strand of PIVL01000220.1, from coordinate 7,459 downwards.
ATCAGCATGATCATACCAATGTCGGAAAGCGCAGATCCAAAGGCTTTGCCTATGTCGTCCCATGTCAGAACACCATGTGCAAAGCGACCGACAAGAACAGCGTAAACAACCGCGAAGGCTCCGACCTCGGACGGGGTAAACACCCCCCCTCGTATGGATCCAACTAGAAGCACAGGAAACAGCAGAGCCCATTTGGCATTCCAACTTGCGGACCTGATCTCCGCAAAGGTTGGCTTCAAGACATCTTCAATGACATAGTTACGTTTGCGCGCAACAATATATGCTGCAACCATCAGAAAAATCATCATCATCAAACCGGGCACGATTCCCGCCAGAAACAAACGACCAATCGACACCTGACCAACATAACCGTAGAGGATTAGCCCAATACTGGGTGGGATGGTCGCGGTAATCAGCGAACTGAGCGCGATGACCGCCGAGGTGTACCCTTTGGAATACCCATGGTTCAACATTTGGGGCCCAAGGACTCTGGCCTGCATTGCGGCATCAGACACGGCTGACCCAGAAACTCCGCCCATTAAGGTTGACAGAATGATGGAGACCTGGGCCAAGCCCCCCGCCATCCATCCAACCGAAACCCGCGAAAAGCGAAATAACCGGTCTGTAATGTCGCTGGCGTTCATCAAGTGCCCAGCAAGTACAAAAAAGGGCACCGCTAAAAGAGGAAAACTTTGAGAAACGCTGGCGATCTTCTGAACACCAATTGAAACTGGCATGACCGGGGAAGTCAGGAAAAAAGTAAATCCTGACATGCCGATGGCAAAAGCAACGGGTGTTCCAACTATCAGAAGGACAAAAAAGACGATACCAATGAGAGCCATAGTTTAGAGTTCCGTTTTTATTTCTTCAGAATCGGTGGGCGTTCGCGTGAAAACAAGTGTTCTTTTCACGCGCGAGGGTTTCCAGGATTCATAGAGGTTGGAAAGAATGGAGATCGACAAAAGTATAGAACCAAATGGAACTGCAATGGTCACCCATGCATAGGACAGTCCGGAATCGCCGAACAAACGCTCTAGGTTCAGCACTGTCAGGTCATAACCCTCAACTGCCAGCCTGGCGAGAAAGGTGATAATAAGAACCGCAAGTCCAGTTTCAATTATTAACCGTATACGATGTGGAAATTGAGCGACCAAAAAATCAACACCCAGATGTACGCGCTGTCGCATAGCGCGCGCAGCGCCTATAAAACACACCCAAATGAATAGAAGCTGGGCCAAGTCCACCGACCATATCAAAGGATGACCAAAAAATCGCATTATTGCTGCGATAAAAACCAATCCGGTTATTATTGCCAACAAGCCGCAACCAATCGAAAATTCAAGTTTTGAAAATAGTCTTGCCATAGTCGCTTTCCAAACGTTTCTGTATATGAAACCCGCCACTTTATTAGGGTGTGGCGGGCCTCTTTTTCAGCGATATTTAGTTGGCTGCCATAGCTCTCAGAACATCGCGCAGATCCCCATAACCGAGGTCGTCGTAAACAACGGCGGTTGCATCTTTGAACGGCGTCACATCAATGTCGCGAACCGATATTCCCTTGGCCACAAGCGCCGCTTCGGTACCTGCAAGAGAATCCTGAGTGCCATAGGATGCTATGTCGCCTGCAGTTAGCGCCTCATCCCGCAATATCTTCTGCAGATCGGAAGGAAGGGTATCATACCACGGACCCGAAGTGACCAGACCAGTGATCAGGTTGATATGACCTGTCTTTGTGATATGAGTGATGACCTCATCCAGTTTTGCGCCGGGAATGGCGGGGAACTGCGCTTCAGCGGCATCGATCACGTTTGACGACAGGGCCGAATAGACTTCGGCCCAGGGCATCGGCGTTGGGGTTGCGCCCATTGCCGCAATTGTGCCGGTCCAGACTGGTGCACCTGGTGTTCTCATGCGGATACCCGCAAGGTCAGCGGGTACGTTCACTTCCATATTCGTTAGAAGATGCCGCTCGCCCTGCCACCAGTTAAAGCTCAAAACCTGCAAGCCAGATCCGTCATGCAAATCCGTAACCCAGCTTTCGAACATATCTGAGGTCACAACCTTGCGGATCCCGTCATATCCAGACGCAAGGAAAGGTGCTCCCAGAACGCCGAATTCGCTTTGAAAAACGGCCAGCCGACCACCATCTACAACGACTGCAACAGGGGCACCAGCCCGTGCTTGCTCCAATACATCTTCATCTGCACCCAACTGCGAATTCGGAAACAATTCAATTGCAAACCGCCCGCTGGATGCTTCGTCAATGTTCTTCTGGAAAGCTTCCAGCCCTTTATAGAGGGGGTCAGATGCTGCAAGTGCCGTGTTTATGTTCAGCGTATAATCCGCCGCTAAAGCTGCACCGCCGATGAATTGGGCTGCAACACCAGCGGCAAGGATTGCCGTTATGTTTTTAGTAAGTGACATTAAGTTTCCTCCAGGATTGTATAGTCGGTTGGTTTTGGTAGTTCTTCGGGCTCATTAAATATCCCGGGGTTGGTAGTTTGAATTTCTGGCAGATCAGTGAGAATTTCGTTGAGATGCACCCTGATCGCGGCCTCTGCATGACCGACGCTTCCTTCAGCTATGCCATCGACGATGGCTTTGTGCTGCGCGATCAGTTTCCTCATCGGGAACTGGCTGAGGCTAAGGAACCGAACACGGTCCATCTGTGATTTAAGCCCTTCAACAAACTTCCAAGCATTAGTTTTGTTTGCAGCCTCAGCAAGGGTCCGGTGAAAGCGTTCATCAAGCCGAATAAACCGAAGCGGGTTGTCTATCGCAACACTCTGTTGCAGGTCGAGCTGGGCCCGAAGCTCTACAACCAGGACCGGGTCAGATTGCTTGGCCAGCAGTTTTACAATGTCCGCCTCGACGGCTTCACGAACGAACCGAGCATCAAGAACCGCAGCACAATCAATCTTGCGCACAATTGTACTCCGTTGAGGCCTGATCTCTATCAGACCCTCCTCTGACAGCTTTATGAAAGCCTCGCGGACCGGCTGCCGACTGATGGAGTAATTCTTGGCGACTTCTGATTCGGAAATCTTACTACCTGGTGACAAATCATTTCTGACAATCCGCTCACGCAAAATCTTGTGTAGTTGCGGCCCAATCGGAAGCGCATGATCCAGCGCCCAAGTCTTGTTCCATTTCTGGCTCACTTATCATTCTCCCTTCAAGCTCAATATTCCATACTACCATACTAGTCAACATAATTATTTTGTGCTATCTCTGCACAATGCTGATAAAAATACCGATGGCAGTGCATAAAGGAGAGAAAAATGAGACAAACATGGCGATGGTTCGGGCCAAAGGATCAGGTTTCGGTGGGTGATATGCGGCAAGCCGGTGTCGATGGCGTTGTCTCGGCGTTACATCATGTGCCGACCGGAGACATCTGGACATCAGCCGAAATTATCCAAAGGCAGGCCGAAATTGCGCGGGCAAAGGATGGTTCCGTCTCTGGGCTGGCATGGGAAGTGGCTGAAAGCCTGCCGGTGTCTGAAGATATCAAGAAACAACAGGGTGACTGGCGCGCACATATCACGAATTACAAACAGAGCCTGCGCAATCTTGCCGCTGCGGGGGTAAAGATAGTCTGTTACAACTTCATGCCTGTTCTTGACTGGACCAGAACCGATCTCACCTACCGCTTGCCAGGGGGGGCTACATGCATGCGCTTTGATTTGGTGGATTTCGTAGCATTTGACCTGAATATTCTGAAACGTGCCGGGGCGGACGAGGACTATTCCGAAGGGTTGCAGGAAAAAGCGGCACGACGGTTTGACGCGATGGATGACCTTGCGCGGCAAAGTCTCGCCCGCAACATTGTCTATGGCCTACCGGGTGCCGCAGAATCATTTTCTCTGGAGGACGTCCGCCATCACCTTGCCGAATATGCCGCCCTTTCAGAAGAGGGGTTGCGAAAAAATCTGATCGCTTTTCTGGAACAGGTTGCCCCGCTGGCCCAAGGCTTGGGAATTCGACTGTGTTGTCATCCCGATGACCCGCCATTTCCGCTGTTGGGTCTACCCAGAATCATGTCAACCGAGGCGCATTATCACGCAATCCTGTCGGCTGTCGATTTGCCGTCAAATGGCGTCACGCTTTGTTCCGGCTCTCTTGGGGCACGGCCAGACAATGATCTGCCTGGCATGATGCAGCGCCTCGGGGATCGGGTCCATTTTTTGCACCTGCGCAATGTCCGGCGCCAAAGTCACAATATCCGTGGGTCATTTTATGAAGCAGAGCATCTGGGCGGTGACATTGATATGGTTGCCCTTGTCGGGGCTGCGCTGGACGAGGAAGCGCGGCGGCGCGCGGCTGGAAGGGCTGACAGCTCGATCCCGTTCCGACCCGATCACGGTCAGGACATTCTGGATGATCTGCACCGCAAGGCGCAACCCGGCTATCCGGTGATTGGCCGCCTGAAAGGGTTAGCGGAGCTGCGCGGCGTCATGACAGCGTTGTCTCATCCCGCACGGATGCCACTATGACACCTGGGCGTCTGATTACGTTAAAAGGACTTCCGGCAAACCTGCGCATACCCGCTTATACCCCGCGCGAGCACGGGGTGGGGATCGTTCATATCGGGGTGGGTGCCTTCCACAAGGCACATCAGGCTGTCTACACTGATGATGCGCTGGCATCAGAAGGCGGTGACTGGCGGATCATCGGGGTCAGCTTGCGCAGCCCCAAAGCGGCTGAAGAGCTTAACCCGCAAAATGGCCTCTACACCGTTATTGAACGTGGAGAGGGGCACCGACCGGCACGGGTTATTGGCAGCATTGCTGAAGTCATTCCGGCACAGGGGAATATCCTGCGTCTACTCGAAATTCTCTGCGATCCAACCATCCGTATTGTCAGCCTGACGGTAACCGAAAAAGCCTATGGCATTGATCGCAGGAGCGGCGGAGCCGATAAGGGTCATTCTGCCGTTGCCACAGATCTGGCCAATCCACAAAACCCCGGAGGGGTACTCGGAATACTAGTGGCGTCACTTGCCCGGCGCAAAGAAACCGGCATTCCTCCGTTTACGGTTTTGTGCTGCGACAACCTGCCTGAAAACGGGATATTCCTGCGCGGCGGAGTGGTTGATTTTGCAAACCAGCTTGATGAGGAACTTGGGCGCTGGATTGCCGCCCATGTGGCCTTTCCATCAACCATGGTTGACCGTATTACGCCAGCAAGAACACCAGTCACCATGTCGGATACAAAAAAGCTCACAGGGTTTGAAGACTTGGCCGCGATAGAAACCGAGCCTTTCAGCCAATGGATTATTGAAGACCATTTTCCGACGGGGCGGCCCGCATGGGAAGCAGGCGGAGCCATCTTTGTTAAGGATGTCGAACCCTATGAGAATATGAAGCTGCGAATATTGAACGGCGCACATTCAATGCTTGCCTATACCGGTTTTTTATCCGGCAAGAAATTCGTTAGTGACGTAATGCAAAACCCGGATATGGCGCGGCTTGTCAGGCGTCACATAGCGGCGGCAGCGGGTACACTTGACCCACTACCGAGAATAGATCTGGACGAATATGCTGCCTCTCTGATTCAACGGTTTACCAACCGAAACATTGCACACGAGACTTATCAGATTGCGATGGACGGTACCGAAAAGCTCCCGCAGCGGATTTTCCAACCAGCCGTGTCAGCATTGAAACGGGGGCAGTCTTTGGACGCTTTTGCATTCGCAACCGCTGCCTGGATGCGATACTGCTTCGGACACCTCGACAGTGGCGAAACTTATGATCTGCGGGATCCGAGACAAAACCAGATTGCCAAAGGCCTACAACGTCTGAACTCCCCGAAAGACAGGGCTGAGTTTTTATTCAACCTTGAATCTTTATTTCCGGATGAGCTTCTGTCCGCGGCAGACTGGAGGGATAAAGTAATTTCCAATCTGATCAGAATGATTGGCAAAGGCATTCGCGCGGCCGTAATCCATGAGGCGCAATTTGTGGTTCTGATGGATTGGACATCCCCCACCTAGTGTTCCGAGTCTGACGCTTGCTACCTATTTCCTCGAATTTCATCGACGGTGTTCAGTGCGCGCCGTTCCCGGGCGAGGATGTTCTCGGCGGTTTTGGTCCATGTGAAGGGCTTTGGCTTTGCGTTGTGCCGCAGCAGATAGTCGTAGATCGCAGCCTCAACGCACGCAGATTATAAATGCCTTGCGCGGCCACCTGTCCGAGTTCGGTTTTGTTGTTGCGAAGGGCCCAACGCATGTACGTAAACTCGTGTCTCCGGGCTCAGATCGTTTCCACGGTTCTAGCGTGCAACAGTTTGTGCCCGGTAACCAATACATCTGTCCGGAAGGCGAGGCGCTCAAGCAGTTCCGCCGCAATTATTCCTATCCAAACCGTGGCCCAACGGGCAAAGGCGTCGCCAAATATCAGACCTTAAAACTAACCTGCCAAGTATTACCCGGCAGGCGATGCATGCATCGCCGAGAGGGCGTGCCCTTCAAAGCCTAAGTGCTGCCCAAATGCGGATGCCCGCAAGATCACCCGCGAAGAACATGAAGACGCCCGCCAAGTTGCCCGCGACATAGCCAAAACCAAACAATATGAAATATCGATGAGGCTTCGAAAGAAGGTCGAGATGCTGTTTGCCCACCTCAAACGCATTCTTGGCCTCGGAAGGCTCCGATTACGAGGACCGTGCGGCGCAAATGATGAATTCCTACTCGCCGCCACCGCCCAAAACCTCCGCAAAATTGGGGGTCACCATATGTGGTGTGAAGATAGGCTTTCCACCTCAAAACTTGGAAAAATTTTTGTGCCAAATGCATTTTTTGAGGCACTGATCGCGCATGGCCTTGGCGGCTTGGCGCCGACTTGCCAATTTCACGAATTTTAAAGTCTTAAGTCCCGCCATTAGCGCAATTTTCGAGGATTATGAATATGAGTTGCAACAGGTCTGAGTTTTTTTCGGAATCTGCTGTAAGTCGCGAAATCCAAATTGTCTTCTGTTTACAAATAACAGAAATGTCAGATCATCAGCTCCACCGATATCTTTTTTCGCGCCTCAGTGGCCTCACCAAATTCCTTCGCCGCCTTGACACCTTCGGAGTGGTCGTAGTGCTTGGCAGCGGTGGCTTCGTCCTTGTGATCCAGCAGACAGGATGCTGATCTTGGTCCGCCGACCATGTATTCGCTCGCATCGGTGCCGACATTGTCACGGAACCGGTGGATGGTGATCCTCTCCCCGAAGGCGGTCTCGGTCATCGAACCAGCCAGAACTCCGATCTGTTTCTCAGAGATCGCGTTTCCGATTGTTTTTCGTGATGGAAACAGCCAGTCACGGTCGTCGAAAATCGGTCTGAAATCTCGTTTGTATTTAGTCAGCGCCGCGTAAGGTTCTGATGGATTGGACATCCCCCACCTAGCATTGTGTTAGAATTGAAGGATGGAAATTGTCAGGAGGATATTAAGATGGAAGATTTGGACCTTGT
>PIVL01000532.1 GCA_003354145.1 Paracoccaceae bacterium | reverse complement strand
GCCTCGGTGCCGCTTGCGCAGAAATTTTCAACCCGGCTCACCGGGATGTATGGCAGTCGCAGAGCGGTCGCCAGCGGGATCGCGCCCTTACCCACGTGTTGATCGTCAATGCCGGTGCCCAGCCATGCCGCACCGATCTGGCTGGTCTCAATACCCGCATCGTCTAGCGCCTCGGAATACGCTTCGACCATCAGATCCTCGGCATTGTCCATCCAGCGCTCTCCAAAGCGCGAACAACCCATGCCCAGTATAGCGACCTTGTCTTTGATACCTGTTGCCATGCTATTTCCCCTTATGCCGGTGTCGCGATCCAGAAATATCGTCGGAATCCACGCTGGTGATCGTAATCCTTGACCCTAAAAACCATACGCATTGGCGTGCCGACTGTAAGATCAGTGTCAGGTGTAATGTCGGTGATATCGCTCATCAGTCGCCCGCCGCCATCAAACTGTATCATGCCATAGTAATGGGGTGGGTTTGGTGAAAAGGTCAGCCTGTCGCCGGTAAAGGAATTGAGTGTCGCCGCTTTGTCCGCGAACGGCTCGTCCATCTGGGTGCCGGTTTTACCGCATTCCGGGTTGGCGCAGATGTTGGTTTTCGGAAATTGATTGGTAGCGCATTCGGTGCAGCGCCCGCCGATGAACCCCTGCACCATTTCCTTGTTGCGATAAAGCGTGGTCAGGCCAGTGTTTTTGTCGACTTCCGAGCGGATGCCCTGTTCCATCGTGATCAACCTGTTGAAAGCCAGGAACTTGTGGTAGTTTTCTTCTTGGTACCCGTTGGCCAGACATCCCGAGATGCCTGGGCCGGATTCGCGGTTTCGGATCGCATCAGTGGCCTGAAAGATCAGCGCGTCACAGCCCTGACCAAAGCCCGCCACAAGAATGATATCGCCGGGGCCGGCCTGCTCCAATGCGTGGCACAGCAACACCAGCGGATGCGCTGCGCCAGCCTCACCACACGTGGCTTGCAGGTTATCGGCCAACACGCCATCCGCCAATCCGATCTTGCGCGCCACGGCGTTTGCGATCCGGGTGGACGGTACAGGAAAACAGAAAGTGGTGATCTGACCTGCAGTGATATCAGCGGCTTGCAAGGCTTGTGCCACGGTGTCGGGCACGATTTTCAGGAACCCTTCGTCGCGCACCCAGCGCTCTTCCCAAGTATAATCGAAACCGCCATCCTCGCCGCGAAAGTGATCGACCAGATCCACCGCACGGGCGCAGCCGCCAAGATAGCGCGCCACGACATCACCCTCGCCGATCCTGAACGCAGCGGCGGCATCGCCAGTGGTCAGTTCCAGCGGGCTGCCCGGTTTGGTGCGCCGCTTTTCTGCCCCGACAACCAGCGCCTGCCCACCCATACGCAGCCCCGCCAGCAGGGCCGAGGTGCCAGCCCGCTGCGATGTGCCTATGTCCAGTGTCATCAGATCAGAGCCCAGCGACAGGGCATCCGCGACAATGCCTGCATTCTGTCGGTCCTGAAACGGATAGCTGGTAGACCCCATGAGCACGGCATCGATGCCGTCATCTGCCCGTCCACTCAGGCAGTCGCGCGCAGCCTCGGTAGCCATCGTCACTGCGTCTTCATTCCAGTTGGCCATGGCGCGTTCACCACGACCCAGCCCCGCAAGCGAAGGTGTAAACCAGCTATGCGCCGCCGCGATCCGCGCTTTTTGCAGCCGACCCTTTGGGACGTATCCTCCAAACGCAAGAATTCCGGTTGCCATGCCACCCTCCCTTTTTTCTCGAGTGCGATTTCGATTGATCTTAGTAAGCTAGCTAACTATAGTCTAGCTAATTAAACGCATACGTCTAAAATACACCAACACCAGACGGGAGAAAACATGTCTCAACAGGAATTACTGGCGGGCAAAGTGGCGTTGATCACTGGCGCAGGGCGCGGTGTGGGGCGCGAAATTGCGCTGCTGATGGCAAAATCTGGCGCCAAGGTGCTGGTCAACGATCTGGGCGG
>PIVL01000531.1 GCA_003354145.1 Paracoccaceae bacterium | reverse complement strand
AATATTATTGGCGTTTGCGACGACCAGCGCGGAACCGGCGGCTGCCGCATATTAACTGCGGCGTCTTGGCAGCTGCTGACAGGCCAGTGAGGGCCGATCTTGACGGAGTTGGCGCGAGGGAACTGGCCTGTTCGTCACATTGTTTAGATCGACACATTGAGCCGATCCGAGGCTTTCGTCGACTGCAACCGAAGCCCCAATTTTGTGGGGGCGACCATTTATGCTATGATCCAGTTATTGAAATGATGAAAAATGGGGGATTAAAACATGGCTTGGAATATTTCTGGCGAACTTGTTGAAACCTGCAGCTGCAACATGCTTTGCCCATGCTGGTTTGGTCAAGCCGACCTGATGCTAATGGACCAAGGGTACTGTGGAACTTCGCTGCTATTGCGCGTTCGCGAAGGTGCCCACGAAGGTGTGGACCTGTCAGGGCAGAACGCGATCGTGTCGCTGCATTTCCCTGGGCCGACACTTTTTGACGCAAATGGCACCGGACGTGTCTATCTCAATGAGGACGCCAGCGATGCGCAAGCGGGTGCTTTGGAGACTATTTTGCAGGGCGCATCAGGCGGCGGCATGGAAGTGCCAGCGAGCCTTGTGTCATCTTGGCTGTCGACCAAACGGGTTGCGATTAACGTGACAGAAGCCGACGGTGAACTGACGGCAAATGTTGCTGGTATTGGCGAGATGAAATCTCGCCGTCTTGTCAACGATCTCGGCAACAAGATGACAATGCAAAACGCCGCGTTCAGCGTCGCATTCGGTCATGAAGGGCATGAAGGCGATTTGGCGCCCAGTGGCGGCACTGCCTGGAACGACACAGAATTGCCGGTGGTATGGACAGGACAGTCGGGCGTAGTTGGCCAAATCGCTTGGGCCGGCTAAGGCCAGGCCGAGAGGTCGGATGTCGTTCATGACGGTTTTGGGAGTGGCTCAACGCGACCGAGTACTTGTACTCGCGGCGCTCTTCGTGCTCGCGGCGCTGGCTTGGGGCTATACAATTTACCTCGGCCTTGGATCGTCCACCAAATCTATGGGCGGTCTGGCTACGCCAATGCTGTTGGCGTGGTCGGCGGTGGATTTTAGCTTCATGTTCGCCATGTGGGCCGTGATGATGTTCGCAATGATGCTTCCCTCAGTCACTCCTACAGTTATGATTTACGAACGGGTGCGCGCGAAACGGGAGGAAGCTGGGCGGCCGTTCGTGCCAACTGGCGGCTTCGTGGCAGGGTATCTGTTGGTCTGGATCGGCTTTTCGCTGGTGGCTACTGTGCTGAATTGGTTGCTGCACACGGGTGGTGCGCTTGACTCGATGATGGGGCGGGTTGCGCCGACCACAGGCGGCATATTGCTGATAATCGCAGGACTGTTTCAATGGATGCCAATGAAGGACGTCTGCTTGGAGCATTGTCATTCGCCTATCGCTTTTCTCACGACTCATTGGCGTGAAGGAATCATGGGCGCAGTACGGATGGGAGTGCACCACGGGACCTTTTGTCTCGGCTGCTGCTGGATGCTGATGGTACTTTTGTTCGTACTAGGCGTGATGAACCTCCCGTGGGTGGCGTTATTGGCTATCGTAGTTCTTGCTGAAAGGACTTTGCCTTTTGGACGCTATCTAAGCCGTGGATTGGGACTAGGGTTGATCGCCTGGGGCGGGTGGTTGGTCACAGTCGGGTGAAAAGGCGGGCACAATGGGTCACGCAGTCGGTTCAGAGTAGTGAGTCTCACGCCATGTGAACTGTTATTTGATTACCGCAAGCTTTCGGTCGATCTCGCGTAATTTCTTCAGAATGTCTTCGTTGGAAAACTGTTTCCGAGCTATCTCCTGTTCCTTTTTACCGTCGAAATGGTGACTCGGTTTTTGGAGAGAATGACAAATGCCCAATGTCGATGTTTTTCACTACATCGCTAGAAGATCCGCTATGTCCCACACATTAATCGCTCAGAAAACCAAAATTCTGCGCGATGCA
>PIVL01000219.1 GCA_003354145.1 Paracoccaceae bacterium | reverse complement strand
GTTCTGGACGAAGAGGCAGGCAAGGTTTTTCGGTTTAAAGAACAGGAACAATTGCATGAAGAACTGATTGATGACGGTATCGCCAAGATCTATCAGGCGCATCTGAAAGTTGCGGAATCCGTGGCGCATGATGCTGGCGCTGAGATCGTCATCGAGTTGGTTGCAGGCAAGCCCTATCAGGCGATCAAAAAATATGTGCAGGACCACAATGCCAGTCTGCTGGTTTTGGGCAAAACCGGGGTACATGCCGATGATGGGCTGGATATCGGTGGCAACACCGAGAATCTGTTGCGCATGGTGCCCTGTCACGTTTGGATTGGGCAGACCGAGCACTTACCACCCTCTGATGTGGTTGCCGAAGAAACGATCATGTGGTCGGACGAGGCCAGCGAAATGATCAACCGGGCGCCGGAATTTGTCCGTGGTATTGCCCGCACCGGGGTAATCCGGGCGGCTCAGAAAGAGGGGCATACGTTCATCACCACCCGGTTTGTGTCTGACGTGATGTCCAAGATGATGCCCGGCGGTGGTGACAAAGCGGCGGCGCAGAGTTTTGAACGCCTGAGTTGGACCAGCGATGCCCGCGCCATGCTGGAGGGGATTGCCGACGAACAGGTGCGCGAAAACATCGGCCTGCGTGCCGAGAAATCGGCGCGGCGCGACGCCAGGGAGATGGTCGAAGTGGCGCATGTCGAACCCTTCATGTCCGAGGCGACGTTGAAACCGGCGGTCCGCCAAGAGGTCATTTGGCGTGCGGCTCCGCTAGCGCGTCTACAACGGGTGCCCGATGCGTTCCGTGATCAGGTCAAAACCGCGATCGAGAATTTCGCCCGCGACCGGGGGCTGAGCGTGGTGGACGGCGAGATCGAAGACCAAGCGTTTGCCGCCTCGCGTATGGCCATGTGTACTGTTGAGCCGGGAAAAGAGTAATGGCCGACGCCCCTTATCTTGTGGCGTTGAATTTGACCGAACGGTGCAACCTTGCCTGCGCGCATTGCTATCTGGACGCAGGCCACTTGAAAGAGGGCGGGCGGGATGAACTGTCAACTACCGACCTGAAACGTATTTTGGGCGAAATTTCCGTGGTTGGGCCCGAGGCGATGGTGGTTCTGACTGGCGGAGAGCCGACTTTGCGTCCGGATTTGCCTGAGTTGGCCAAACACGCCAACGGGCTGGGCTTGATGGTTGTGGTCGGGACCAACGGCATGTCATTGACCCCAAAGCGCGTGAAGTCCCTGCAACAGGCCGGTGTGGCAGGCATCGGTATTTCTGTGGATTCTCTGGACCCTGAGATACATGACTCATTTCGGGGACTAAAGGGTGCTTGGGCACGGACGATGGCCGGGATCGATGCTTGCAAAGAGATGGGAATGCCGTTTCAGATCCACTTTTCCGCCACCGAGGAAACTGCGGATGAGATTGACAATATGGTCGCTTTTGCGCGTGCCGCTGGGGCCATGGTGCTGAATGTGTTTTTCATGGTTTGCACAGGGCGGGGAGAGGCCTTTTCCGGGATTTCAGCCAGGAAGTATGATACCGTGCTGCGCCGCGTGGCCTTGGCTGCAAAGGCTGAGAAACGCCTGATGGTACGCGCCAAATGCGCCCCACATTTCAAACGTATCGCCATTGAGATGGATCCGGATTGGCCGATTACAGCAGCGCATGGCTATGACGCAGGTGGCTGCATCGCCGCAACACGCTATGCGCGGGTCACTCCAAACGGCGACGTGACCCCGTGCCCGTATATGGACAACGCAGCGGGATCGCTGAAAACGCAATCGTTTCAGGACATCTGGCATGAAGCCCCGGTGTTAAATGCGTTGCGTGCGCCAAAGTTGGAAGGGCGCTGTGAGGTTTGCGAGTTTCAAGAACTGTGCGGCGGTTGTCGCGCCCGGCCACTGGCGGCCAGCGGCAATATGATGGGCGAGGATAGCCTTTGCACCTATCAACCACAGGGTGGCGCCATCATCTCTCCGATGATCGCGGATATGGCTGAGATGCGATGGTCCGAGGACGCGGAGGCGCATGTCGCGCGCGTCCCCGGTTTTGTGCGCCGCATGGTTCGGCAAAGAGCCGAAGCGTATGTGCTGGAACAAGGCCGCTCAGAAGTTACGCGCGACGACTTGGCCCTGCTGGCAAAACGTCGCTTTGGTGATGCTGGCCCACCCGCATTCGTTCGCGCCCTTCAGGAAGACAAGTAATGCTGGACGTTGTGGTTATCGGTGGTGGCATATCCGGGCTGGCAACTGCGCATGGGCTGATGCAGCGTGGTCTGGATGCCGTGGTGCTGGAACACCAAATCACACCCGGTGGAAATGCCATATCCGAACGCTTTGACGGGTTCCTGATGGAACATGGCCCCACAACCTTCAGCGCCTCGGTTCCCGATGCCACTGAACAACTCGAAGCACTTGATTTGCTGACCGGCGCGCGGGATCTGGGCCCCGAAGTCCGTCGTCGCTATTTGCGCAATAAGGGGCGGTTGATCGGCGTTTCGGCTCATCCTGCCGGATTTCTGATGTCGAACTACCTGTCACCAAAGGCACGTGTTTCGATGCTGCTCGAAGCGCTTCGCCCGCGTAAGGCTGACGGTGCTGAGGAGAGCATTCACGACTTTACCACGCGTCGGTTTGGTCGAGAATTTGCCGACAAGATCATTGAACCGATGGCGGCAGGATTGTTCATGGGCGATTCAAAACAGTTGTCGATCTATGGTGCTTTTGCCCGGCTGGCAGAGATGGAACAGAAACACGGATCAATCATCAAGGGCATTTTAAAGGCCAGAAAGGGCAGTGAACCGGGGCGGCATCTTTATTCATGGCGCGAAGGGATTGGCACCATTCCGACAACATTGGCCAAAAGGTTGGGCGCACGCGTGCGGACTGGGGTGACCGTGCATAAGGTGGCGAAATCTGCATTCGGGTTCAACGTGAGAACCAGCCAGGGTGATGTACAGGCTCGTACAGTGGTTCTGGCTGTACAGCCGCATGTTGCGACGGCTTTGCTTGAACCGCTTGATCTTGATGGCGCTGCTGCGGCGGGGGCCATTGCGGCACCGCCGGTCAATGTTGTGTTTCTAGGCTATCGACGCGAACAGGTGGGTCATCCGTTGGATGGGTTGGGTTTCCTTTCGACCAAAGACAATAACCGGATCATCTCGGGTGCGCAGTTTCTGTCGACCATGTATGAGGGGCGTGCACCTAATGGATATGTGGCAATTTCGGCCTATACAAGTGGGGTGCGCAACCCTGAACTGGTAAAGCTGGACGAGGCAACGCTGGTGGGCGAGGTGCACAAGGAACTGGCCGAATTACTGGACATCAAAGGCCCGCCGAAATTGCATCGTACCCGGCGCTGGTCGCTTGGTTTGCCGCAGTATGAACTGGGTCACTCAAAACGTGTGGCAGTGTTGGATAGCGTGGCAGATCGTGTTCCGGGTCTGTTTATCACCGGAAATTTCCTGCAAGGTATTTCGGTTGCCAACTGCTTGAGCCGCGCAAATGAAACTGCGCTTGGCGTCATCAAGAGCCTGGCCAGCCAAACGCAAGCCGAGCCGTCGCAATCTGCCTAAACACCTTCGTCAATCGCCTGCCGCATGGCCGTGGCCAGACCCGCCAAATTGACCGGCTTGCCGACTCTGAGAACTTTACCGATTTCAGGCGGGAAGCTGCCTTTGGTGTGGTAGGCACTGATCACCATGACCGGAATATCTGCCCGGATGTCGCGGATGGCGACAATCAGTTCGTCCCCTGTCATTTCAGGCATCATCATGTCTGTCGCAACCAGATCATAGCTTTGAGGATTGGCGCGAAATGCCCGCAACGCCAGTTTCGGATCTGAAAACGCCTCGACCCGGTATCCCAGCCGCGCCATCATCCGGCGAATTGCATAAAGCAGTGCTTCTTCGTCATCGACCAGCAGCACATGTTCCAATCCGCGTGGCGGTTGGTCGGGTGCAACGGCTGTGCTGTCCCGCATCTCAAACTCTGGGAATAGTAGCGTAAACGTGGTGCCCTTGGCGCGCGAACTTTCCAGCGTCACCTTCCCCTCGGCTTCTTCCACCCAGTTACGCACAATCGCCAGCCCCAAACCTGTGCCCTTGCCCACTGGTCTGGTTGAGAAAAACGGCTCGAACACCTTGTTCTGGATATCAAGCGGAATGCCCGAACCGTTGTCATGAATGGTGATCTTTATGCTGCCAGTGGCGTCCTTTGGCAGCGTGTCCAGCCCATCTGCGCTTTCAGGCGCAACATGTTCCAAGGTGAGCGTAATCGTGCCACCCCTGTCACTGAAGGCTTCGACGGCATTGTGGCACAAGTTCATGATGATCTGAAAAAAGGCAGTCGGATCAATGTCGGTGGCCAGAGCCGTATCGCTGGCGACAAGGTTGATTTGGACTGTCGGCGGGGTCGAGACACGGATCAATTCCAGCACTTCGTCGACCGCATGGCGCAGATCAAGACGCCTCGCCTGACGGGGTTGCTGGCGTGCGAATGTCAGCAATTGCTGGATCAGCGCGCGCGCACGACGCGAGGCAATTTCGATCTGGTTGACCGATGCCGATATTTCTTCGGTATCGGTAAGATCTTCGACTTCAAGTTTTATTAGTTCGGTATTGCCGATAATCGTCATCAACACATTGTTGAAATCATGCGCAACCGAGCCTGCGAGGATGCCCACGGCCTCCATCTTCTGCACCTGTGCGATCTGTTCGTCCATCCGTCGCCGTTCAGAAATATCTTCGCCTATTCCGATGAAGTTGGTGATCTGGCCTTCCTCGCTCAGCAGCGGCAACAGCCTGGTCGCGGCCCAGTAATGGCTGCCGTCCTTGCGCAGGTTTTTGAACACACCAGACCATGGCTGACCGTCGCGCAAGCGCGCCCATATTTCACGATAGGCTTTCTCGGATGTGTGGCCGGATTTCAGAATGCCGGGAGAGTGACCAATCAGCTCGTCCTCACTATATCCTGTCAATTCCAGCAACTTTTGATTCACGAATTCGAGTTTGCCATCCATATCGGTGATCATGATCGACGTCGGGCTTTGTTGCACAGCCCAAGCCAGTTTGCGCTCTTCCTCTTCAGCAAATTTTCGTGCGCTCAAAGCGCGTATCTGGGCGGTATTTGAGCGCAAGACACGGCCTGTCATAATAGAGAATAGTAGCCCCAAAAGCCCAATCAGAACTGTCAGCAATACCATCGCACCGGTCAGATACTGCAAAAGCGTATCACCACCCGACAAAGCGTTCACAATGCCATTCAGATTGCGTTGCCTTTGATCCCACCAGTTGCGTTCCAATATCAAGAGCGCGCGCAGCGCGTCGACATCGTCGACCTGAACGATTGCGTCAATCTGTTCTGCGGACATCCCTTGCTGAATACCAACCGCGATCTTGTCGATATTGCGCGCGTATTCCTCGACCACATTGCTGATGCGGTTCAATGCTTCCTGTTCAAGGGCACTCGGGTGGGCACTCTGATAGGCCTCAATCGCTTGTCGTAGCAGGTTGGTCTGGATGTGCAGCGTTCGGGCGTATATCTCATCGTGGCGCAATACGTAGTTCTTGAAGTTATGGATCATACCGCCATAGCCGAAATAACCACGAATTTCCGATATCCAGATACCACGGGGATCTGCATCTTTGGAATATTCCTGCCAACCCTTTTCAATCTGGCGAAACCGCGTTGAGGTTTCATAGCTCAGACCCATCATCAGTGCCAGGATCAGCATCAGAACTCCGGCCCCCAACAGAGCAATCGGCATAGTGCGTCGGCGGGTTTTAAGAGGTATTGTGCGGTTCACGTCTGGCCTTTCGGATTTGGTGCCATTCTACCCGAGCCCAAGCGTGTTTTCCATCTTTGCCAAGGATGTATCAGAATCGGGATACAAAGCATCAGTAGCTTGCTAAAGTACCACTTTAGGTGGATTTGATTTGGGGAAGCTAGGTGCAGGACAAAGAACTCATACTTGTAGTTGACGATGATCCGCAAATTACTTCGTTTCTAAAACGTTATCTGGAAAAACAGGAATACCGGGTGATTTGTGCATCGGACGGTCGTGAAATGCTGGGTGTACTGACGCGCGAAGATGTTGATTTGTGCATTCTGGATATCGGCCTGCCTGGCAAAAGCGGCCTTGATATCACCCGTGATCTTCGCACCGAATCCGATTTACCGATTTTGGTCCTGTCAGGGAGAGACGAGGTGTTTGATCGCGTGGTCGGGCTGGAATTTGGCGCGGATGATTATATGGTCAAACCGTTTGAGCCGCGTGAATTGCTGGCGCGTGTTCGCACCATTCTGCGTCGCGCCAAAGTTGTCAGTAACCTTCAGGAAAAGGAACCCCTGCCCAGCTATCAATTCGGAAATTGGTTGCTTGCCCCGACCGAGCGGACCCTAAGCAAAGTCGATACCGGCCAGCAGGTGGCCCTAACCACCAGTGAATTTGAACTATTGCACCTTTTCGCAGCACATCCCAACGTTGTCTACACACGCGATCAGTTGCTAGACACGGCGCGTGGACGGGCGAGCTTTGCCGGGGATCGCACGATTGACGTTCACATCATGCGCCTTCGCAAAAAGCTCTCGCCCAATGCGTCAGATCCCGATGTCATAAATACCATCCACGGCGTCGGCTACAGCTTTGTCGCGCGCGTGATTCAGACAAATTAGCATAGGTTTTACGACCGCCTTCGAATAAGTTTAAAAGTTGCGCTCTATCAAAGACAGCCTGGCTGCATGATTGTTAACTGGTCCCATCCTGACTGCGTCGTTTCAAGGGGTGAAACAGATGATGCTTGTGAAAAACCGTGATATCGAAGGCTGTGGAAGCACTGCTGTCAGGCCGCTTTTGACGGTGGACGAGGCGGTTGCGAAGGCCCTGACCCTAATTAGACCTATGACCGCGCACGAAAATCTACCATTGGCTGATGCGCTGGACAGAGTACTTGCCCGCCCTGTAACCGTTCAAAGCATGATGCCGCCGTTTGACTGCTCTGCGATGGATGGGTTCGCATTCCGATATGCCGATTGTATAGGGGAATTCCCTCGTACACTGAAAATTCAGGATCAATTGTCCGCAGGCGATGACCGCCAACTAAGTCTTGAGGCAGACGCTGCAATTCGCATTTTCACTGGCGCTCCAATGCCTTTGGGAGCTGACACTGTCGTTATGCAAGAGCACACGATTTACGACGCAACGCAAGTGCAGTTTTCCCAGCCTGTCGAATTGGGAAATCACGTTCGTCGCCAAGGCGAAGACATGCAAGTCGGAGCGACTGTCTTGCATGCGGGATGCAGGATGCGCCCAGGTGAAATTGCTTCCGCAGCTGCCGCCGGACAGAATACCGTTTCGGTATTTTGTCGGCCTCGTGTGACTTTGCTTACCAGCGGCAACGAAATTGCCCCAGCGGGGACCGCGTTGTCTGCGGGGAAAATCTGGGACGTCAATACCCCGATGTTGTTGGCATTGATGAAACAGGCAGGCGCCGAAGTGGTCATCGCAACATCGGTTGAAGATGACGAAGCCGCCCTTGCAAAACAGCTTAAAGAGCTGGCGCAAACCAGCGATCTGATTTTCACAACAGGTGGGGTTTCGGTTGGCGATAGTGATTATCTAAGACCCGCGTTTCGCCAAGCAGGTGGGGAAATCAACATTTCCGGGGTCGCGATGAAGCCGGGTAAGCCGGTTTGTGTCGGGATATTGGAAAACGCCGTTTGGCTGGGGTTGCCGGGCAATCCGCTAGCCGCCTTTGTGACATGGCATTTGATCGGTGCCAGACTTATTGCCGCCCTTCAGGGATCAGCCCTGCGACTGTCCCGCCGCAAAGTGCTGAGCCAAACCACTCTGACGCACAAGGTTGGGCGCCGCGAATATCGCCCTGCCCGGATCGTAGGAATGGACCGCAGTGGGCTTGAGATTATCGCCTGCCTTCCGGCTGTAAATTCCGCTCATTTGACACCGTTGATTGGCGCAGACGGATTGATAGCCATTCCGGCAGAAACGACATCAGTATCAATCGATGAACCAATAGAATTTATCGAATTCACCCGCTGAAAAA
>PIVL01000530.1 GCA_003354145.1 Paracoccaceae bacterium | reverse complement strand
GTGACGAACACACCCGATGTTCTGTCAGATGCCACCGCCGAAATCGCCATGCTGCTGATGCTGGGCGCTGCCCGCCGCGCGGTTGAAGGCGACCGCCTGGTTCGCACCGGCGCCTGGGACTTCTGGTCACCCAGTTTCATGGTCGGCAAACAGGTCTCCGGCGCGCGTTTGGGGATTGTTGGCATGGGACGCGTTGGCCGTGCCTTGGCCAAAAAGGCACGCGGTTTCGGGATGGATGTCCACTACTACAACCGGACGCAGCTTAGCCCCGATCTGGAACAGGGCGCCACGTTCTGCGATAGTGTCGATAGCTTGCTAGGTGTGGCCGATTTTCTGTCACTTCACTGTCCGGCTACTCCCGAGACAACGGGATTGTTGAATTCCGAACGCCTTGCTCTGCTGCCTGACGGTGCGGTTGTCGTGAACACGGCGCGTGGTGCATTGATAGACGAAGCCGCATTGCTAACTGCCCTGTCCAGCGGCAAACTATTTGCTGCCGGTCTGGATTGTTTTGCCACTGAACCCGGCGGCAACCCAAGTTTTGCCGAACATGAAAACATCTTCATGCTGCCCCATATCGGCAGCGCGACAGCCCAAACCCGTGATGCGATGGGCTTTCGGGCACTGGACAATATTGACGCATTTTTCCGAGGTGACAGGCCAAAAGACCTACTGTAATCCGCATTCCTCTACAAAAATTGCCTTTCTGCCTAATCGCCTTTAGTGCGAAATCGCCGTCCGGGTTGGGCCGCTGTTGCCGCTGCAAGCAGGGGAATTCGTTCGCAGAGACGCGAAGGCTTTTTGCAACTGTGACGCATACGTCACGTCTCGTCTGGTGTCGTGACCTTGACAAGGTAGCGCACTTATCTGTCCAGTATGCCCAATCAAAAAGGAACACCTTGCCTGCGAGGGTTGTATGAAGAAGAACATCTTTTCAACCAAAGGGCTGACCAAGGTCTATGGTGAAGGACGCTCGGCCGTTCATGCCCTGCGTGGCGTCGACCTGGATATTTCCGAAGGCGAGATCGTGGTGCTGCTTGGCCCGTCTGGCAGCGGAAAATCTACCTTGCTGAACATCATCGGTGGACTCGACCGAGCGACGGAGGGTGACGCCTTCTTTCAGGACCAAAATCTATGTGAGATGACGGACAAACAACTGACCCGCTATCGACGGGATTATGTGGGCTTTGTTTTTCAGTTCTACAACCTGATGCCCAGCCTGACGGCCCATGAAAATGTTGAGCTTGTTACCGAGATCGCCCGCGACCCAATGGACCCTGATGAGGCACTAGCCATGGTCGGTCTGCGCGAACGCGTGGATCATTTTCCAGCACAGCTTTCGGGCGGCGAGCAGCAACGTGTCGCCATCGCACGAGCTGTCGCCAAGAACCCGACAGTCCTATTCTGCGACGAACCCACGGGCGCTCTGGACAGCATGACCGGGCGGGCGGTGCTAAACGTGCTGAAGGACGTGAACGAGAAACTGGGTGCGACCGTCCTGATCGTGACACACGCCGCCAGCCAGGCCGCGATGGCCGACCGGGTCATTCATTTCGCCGACGGCAACGTGCGCGAAGTCGTGGTAAACAAGAATAAGCTAACGCCCGAGGAGATTGATTGGTGAACCCGCTCGACCATAAACTCCTGCGTGATCTTTGGCGTATGAAGGGTCAGGCCTTCGCCATCGGCATGGTGATCGCGGTCGGAGTCGGAATGCTGGTGATGATGACGGGGCTGGTAACCTCGCTAAATGAAACCCGTACCACCTATTACGAACGATACCGTCTCGCCGATGTTTTCGTGCCCGTCGCGCGCGCTCCGGATCGGCTTGCAGCGCATCTGGCGGCCATCAAGGGTGTTCGTGCGGTCGAGCCGCGCGTCATTGGCAGCGCTCTCATTGACTTACCGAGTGTTGACTTGCCGGTGCAGGCGCAGGCGGTGTCGCTGCCTGACCTTCGGGCACCTCACCTGAACGACGTCT
>PIVL01000218.1 GCA_003354145.1 Paracoccaceae bacterium | reverse complement strand
ACAATCGCCGAAGTGATCTGTGCTGTGCCTTCAGGGTAGACCAGTGGTTGGCCAATCACCGAGGTTTCGGTCTTAAACAACAGCTCAACTGGCGGATAGGTGTCCTTGGCGAAAGCGGGTGTTGCAAGAGCAATCAAGGCAGCAGAAGCAAAAAGACGTATCATCTGAAAACCTGTTTCAAAGGGGATTGCAGCAAAGTTAATCCGGTGCCAGAACCAATGTCAAATTTGACACTCTTGTCCTAGGTTATGACCCTGATTGAAAGCCCGGACTCAGACAGCATAATCTCGGAAACATCAAAGCTGTGATCAAGCGCTCCGTCCTGCGCGGGTTTGGGGGGGCAACAGACGGTGCTGATCCCCGACTGGATGATCGCGCGGGCGCAATCTGCGCAAGGGAACCGGTTTACATAAAGCGTACAGCCCGAGACAGAAACGCCTGTCCGTGCCGCGTTATAGATCGCATTTCGCTCGCCATGTTCGAACCAAAAGAATTTTTCGCCGCTGGCGCGATCATAGCGGTCTTCGACGTCATCCCGCACACCTCGAGGAAATCCGTTATACCCGGTGGAGCGAACCACAAGATCGGGGCCAACAATCACCGCGCCAACCTTAAAATCGCGATCCTCGGTCCATTCTGAGATGTGATTGCACAGGTCCATGAACCTGCGATCCCATTTTTCTGTTTTTTTGGCGCTGATCATAATTTTAGTCCTGCAATTTGATAGGCGGCATTGCTGCGACCAACGGATGGTCGATGCGGGTTGTGGTTTTGTCGTTCCAACCGCCAGGAGCACCCAGTCCGGTGACAGAATCTTCAAAATATTCGCGGTTTATCGCAACGAACACCACATCTTTTTCGTCGACCTCGTCATCATAGCGAATGGCATCTACCGGGCAGATGGATTCACACAATCCACATTCGATGCATTCGACAGGGTGGATGTAAAACATCCGCCCGCCTTCATAGATGCAATCGACCGGGCAAACCTTGGTGCATGTTCCATCCTTGATATCGATGCATTCGCCTTTGATGATCAGGGTCATGGCAACATGGTTTAGCGGCCCCGCCAGACCGGCGCGCGTTTTTCACGGAATGCGGTGACGCCTTCGTCGGAGTCCTCAGACGTCAAAGCACGGATCAACTCGGGCAGTCGCAGCGCGTGGGCTTCGTGGATGGACAGTTGTCCGGTCTCGCGGATGGTTTGTTTGATGGCGCGTACTGATAAAGGGGCACAAGACGAGATGTCAGCAACCCATCTGTCGACCTCGGAATCAAGATCATCTGCCGCCACAACCGCGTTCACCAACCCATATTGCACCGCCTCTGCCGCAGACATCATGCGCCCACTTATCATCAGTCCGGTTGCAATTTTTTCCGGGATCAGGCGCTGTAGCATGACCATACCCCCGGCCAATGGCATACGCCCGACCTTGGCTTCGGGCAAAGCAAACCGGGCGGTGTCGGCTGCAATTACGATGTCGCAGCCCAGCACCATCTCCATGCCGCCGCCCAATGCCAAACCGTTGACGCGAGCTATCACCGGGATGTTCAGGCTTTGGCGCATGGAAATACCGCCAAAGCCATTTTCATTAAATGACGCCCAGTATTCCAACCCGGTTTTACCGGCGTCAGACTTTAAATCCGCGCCTGCGCTGAACGCGCGATCCCCGGCTCCGGTCAGAACAACAACGCGCACCGATGGGTCTGCTTCGATCTGGCTCCAGATGTCTTCCATCCGGGCCTCGGTTGCGTCGTCGACCGCGTTCATCCTGTCGGCCCGGTCAATCGTGACTCGGGCGACGCCGTCTGTGATGTCAAACAGGACGCTCATACTGCGACCTTGCCTGCCTCTGACTGCAACCCGAATTCCCTGATGATTTCGTCCGTATGTTCGCCTAGCCGCGGCGGGGTATGGCGGATCGTTACCGGCGCGTCGCTTAGGTGCACCGGCGAGCTGACAACCGTCATTTCCCCCAAGACCGGGTGATCCATGTTAAGCAGCATATCGTTGATCAATGTCTGAGGATCGTCCAAAGCATCGCCCAATGTGCGCACCGGAGCACAAAGCAAATCCTGATCTTCCAATCGGGTCAGCCAGTATTCGGTTGAATTGGTCGCAAATGTTTTGCGGAACAAGTCCTGCAGGAACGGTTTATTTTTGCGCTGCGATGCCAGATCAGGATATTGCGGTGAAATATCGTTTATTTCCAGTGCGTTACATATATCCTGCAGGGGGTTAACCTTAAACGCACCGACCACAACTACAGCGCCATCTGTGGTATCAAAGACCCCGGTTAGCGGCATCGCTGCCCAGTTCAGAACTTCTTTGTGTTTGCTCCACTGCGCGGCCTCTTGCATTTGCATCGCGATCATCGAGTCATAAAGCGAGACAGATACCTTTTGCCCAACGCCGGATTTTTCACGCGCTAGCAAAGCCGCCAGCACGCCCTGAACCAGATGCATCCCTGCTGCGTAATCACACAAGGTAGTTGGATAAATCGACTGCGGGATCGACGGGTCTGCCGTTTTCTCCATCACGCCGCTCATCGCTTGCGCCAGAACGTCCTGCCCGCCTTTGTGAGAGTAGGGGCCGGTCTCGCCAAACCCGGTGCCGACGGCCACGATAATGCGGGGGTTGATCTTTTTTAGCGTATCATAGCCAAAGCCCAGCCGATCCATCACCCCGGCGCGAAAGTTGTTCACGACCACGTCAGACACTTTGACAAGATCATAGATCATCTGTCGGCCAACGTCGCTTTTGGTGTCGACCTCGATGGACCGTTTGTTGCGGTTCAGGGAAGAAAACACCGCGTTGTTCATCGCCTCTTCTGACGTTTCGCCAAAGAAATTGCGTGACAGATCACCTGATCCGGGCCGCTCGATCTTGATCACATCAGCGCCTAGATCTGCCAGCATCTGTGTCGCGCACGGTCCCAGCATGACCTGGGTAAAATCCACAATGCGAATCCCGTCCAGCGGGAGTGTTGAACTTTGTGTCATATTTGTTGTCCTTAACTCGCCAAAGCTTTTTCGATCAGGGCGTTGGATGAAGGGATGTCGCCAGGGTCAGCACCCTGTGCGCGCATCTGTTTCTGGATCAGCGTCGCGTCCACATCACGCAGTGCGGAATTGCTGTTCAGGGCCAGAGAAACGGCAACACCCGCCGCTTCGCCCTGAACCATGCAAGGTGGAATCTCACGCGAACTTTTCTGGGCGTCGCTATCGACCGAATAATGGCGGCCCGCAACAATCAGATTGTCCAACCCTTTGGGCAGCAAGGCCCGGTATGGGGTGTAATAATCACGCCCACGGCACACGCTATCGGCAAAGTGGCGGCGGCTGGTCACGTCATCCTTGGTCACCACATATTCCCCGCGCAAAAGCCGGGTTTGGCGAATGCCCAACTGTTCAGCGGCACCAAGCATTTTGGCATTCTCAAAGCCGGGGATGTTTTCACGGGCAAACGCCAGCAGGTTCATCATCCGCTCGCGGCCTTCGTATTCGGCGGCAACCATGCCCTCGGGGGACAGGCCGTCATAGCCGGTCATGTGCGGGCAGTTGCACCAGACGATGCCGGGCAACGGTGTTTTCAGCCACCACATGCCCCAAGCCCCGCCAATGACACGGCGGGCCATACGATCCAGTTTCTTGTATTCTTCCGGGTTGGCGTATTCAAAGGCTTCGGCCTTGTCGGTATCGACATCACACAGGCGAAAAACCGTGGTCACGATGTATTCACCCTGAATGAAATCAGCGCCTGCTGACGCTGCAAGATCAAGATCGCCAGTCGCATCAATGACCATGTCCGCCATAATCGCCTGACGGCCCAGTTTGGTCTGACAGATCACACCGGTGACTTTGCCACCTTCGACAACGGCCTCGGAAAACCAGCTATGCAGGCGCAGGTTCACACCGGCTTCGCGGACCAGATCAAGACTGACGCGTTTCCACGCATCCGGGTCAAAGGCAACCGCGTGCAGAATTGATTGCGGCATGCCGGGTTCATGAAAATTGATACAGCCCCAGCGCGACCACTTTTGCCACATCTCCCAATTCTTCAGGCAGTCCTCGGCTGGTGGGTAAACGGCGCCATCCTGATGTTCCATTCGGTCAACGAATTCGGTCACCAGGCCGGTTGTGACAATTTCGTTGCCTTGATTGACCATGTCGTCCAGCACAAGAACCATACCGCCTGACGCCATTCCTCCAAGGTGGTGATAACGTTCGATCAGCGTAACGGAACAGCCATTGCGCGCGGCGGATACGGCGGCTGACAAACCGGCAGGACCGGCCCCGACGACGACGACATCGGTTTTGGATACGACCGGGATTTGTTCGGTTTTGGATTGGATAAAGTCTTTGTATTGTTCAGACATTTGAGTCTCCTGCAAAGTTAGGATCGGTTTTTTTCACCCGACAGCCCATGAATGTTTTGTGTGTGCCGCTACCAGCGAACGATCAGCCGCTCGGCGATGGACACCACAACAAAAAGGAAAACCGACAGTCCCGAGGACATGAAAACCGTGGCGTAAAGCAACGAGGATCGGAAATTGAACGTCGAGTCGATGATCAGCGCGCCAAGCCCGACATCCGCGCCAACCCATTCTCCAACGATTGCGCCGATAACGCAGGTCGTGGCGGCAATTTTGAGAGCCGAGAACAGAAATGGAAGTGACGACGGAAGCCGGATTTTCCAGAAGATTTCGGTCTTTGTGGCTGAC
The DNA here is from genome assembly GCA_003354145.1 of Paracoccaceae bacterium. Taxonomy (GTDB): domain Bacteria; phylum Pseudomonadota; class Alphaproteobacteria; order Rhodobacterales; family Rhodobacteraceae; genus NORP181. Next base: position 3,354 of record PIVL01000218.1, on the reverse strand, counting down.
AGAATGCGTGCCAGTTCCAGTGATTGGTCACTGACAGATTGCAGCCCGCGCACCATGTTGACCAATGTCGGAAAGAAACAGATCAGCCCGGCGATCACGACTTTGGCCGTCAGACCAGCGCCAAAGATCAGTACCAGAATGGGGGCAATCGCCAGGATCGGAATCGTGTTGATGAACACGGCAATCGGGAAAAAGGCCATTTCGACGGTCTTGTTATGGACAAATGTGATGGCGATCAGAATGGCGGCCAGATTGCCTGCCATAAATCCAAGCACACTTTCATAGAACGTCGGCCAGAAATTCTCGAGCAGGATTGGAAATTTATCGACAAAGGTGGTGGCGACATCGCTGGGGGCAGGGGCGATGTATTTGGGAACTTCAAAGATGCGCACGCCGAATTGCCAGCACAGCAACAGTAACGCCACGGTCGCCAGAGGCGTCGCGATGGTTCGTATTTTGCGCCGACGCTCAAGCCTTTGTTCGTCTATCTGCATCTGCAGTTCAACACCGGCACTTTCTGCAACAGTCATCAGCAGGTCTCCAGAAGTTCGCGCAAATATGATGCGTATTGGGTAAACTCTTGCGTGTCGCGGATTTTGATTTCGCGCGGGTAGGGCAGGTTGATATCTACGACTTCGCGAAGTCGGCCAGGATGGGCCTGTAGCATCAGAACCTTCTGACCCAGAAACACCGCTTCGGGGATTGAATGGGTAACGAACAAGATGGTCACCCCGGTTTCTTCCCAGATTTGTAGCAGCTGAAGATTTAGCCGGTCGCGCGTCATTTCATCAAGCGCGCCAAACGGTTCATCCATCAGCAGCAGTTTGGGTTTGCATACAAGGGCACGGGCGATGGCCACGCGCTGGCGCATGCCGCCGGACAATTCATGGGGCAGGGCATGTTCACGCCCCTTGAGGCCCACCAGTTCAAGCAATTCGGTCGGAGATTTGTCGCTAACGGGTATTTTCACACCCCGTTTGCGCCCCATTTCCAGAGGCAATTCGACATTTTGCAGTGCGGTGCGCCAGGGCAGCAAAGCCGCGTCTTGAAACACAAAGGCAAATTCGCGCGCCAGCCGGGCCTCTTCGGTTGATTTTCCAAGAATGGAAACGTCACCCGAGGCGGCAGGTACAAGGTCAGAGATTAGCCGCAGCAAAGTGGATTTACCACAACCAGACGGGCCAAGGATCGTGTAGAAAGAGCCTTTTTCGACGTCCAGTGAAAGGTTTTCAATCGCGGTAAATGCACCAAATTTTACGAATGCATTTCTGAGCGAGGCTGCAACCGGCACAGATCCGGTTGCAAAGGTTTCATGTGCGTGGGCGGTGTCCATCTGGATTACCCAAATGTCGGACGGTCAGCAGCGGTTGCTTTCAGGACTGAAAAATCAACAAGCTCTTCAAGTGTTGGCGCGCCGTTTTCGAACTGACCAAGTTGGTCATAAATATCGATCTGGTTCTGCCAGTTTTCAGGCGACATTGTGCCCCAGCCGCCTTTGGCTGTGCTGTCATCAAACGAATACGCCGTAATCAGGCCAACCGCTTTTTTCTCGGCTTCCAGATCCATGTTCGGATAGCGTTCAACCAGAATTTCAACGGCTTCTTCCGGGTTTTCGTATACCCAACCCCAGCCTTTGGCCGATACACGGATTATCGCTTCGACTTTGTCGCGGTGATCGGCAAGCGTTTCGTCCGTGACATAAAACGGGTTCGCATAAAGCTTGATGCCCGCATCCCACAACGTCATGTCGACCCGCTGATCGCCAAGAACGGAAAGCGCGTTGATGTTGGTGTTCCAGCCGGTCACGACGTCAACCAGCCCGTTCATCAGCGACGCCATATCGGCACCCATGACTGAAATTTCCACATCGTCTTCGGGGATACCGTTTTTCGCCAGCAGAGCACGCAGCAGAATACGTGCTGTACCCTGTGTCGCGACTTTCTTGCCGACCAGATCGACCGGTACTTTGACAGGGTTACTTTTCAGCGAGAAATATGTAAACGGGTGCTTTTGAAAGCCCGCCGCGATGCATTTGATCGGGATGCCTGCCGCGCGGGCCAACATCAGCGAAGGGCTGGACGAAATCGATCCCAGATTGGCACGGCCAGATGCAACAGACGCCACACCATCAATATTCGGGCCACCCGGAATGATGTTCAGGCTTAGACCTTCATCGGCGTAAAAGCCCAGCTTGTCGGCCGCCACTTCGCCTAGAATGCCGTTTGAGGCCAGCCAGCCCAACTGCATGTTCACCTCGTAGGTGCCCGCGGCTGTCGCTTGTCCAACGCTTAGCATTGTACCGGACATCGCAAGGCCCGAAACGGCCCCCATGCCCATCAGAACTTTGCGGCGATCAATAGAACCCTGGTTCCTGGTTTTCATTCCGTATTCCTCCAATTGGTAGTCTGCAGATTTTTTGGCCTTACTTGACACTAGGGAAAGCACAGGCGAGTCTCAAAGTGCCAATATCAGCCAACGGTGGTGCAAAAACTGCACCGCCCCCCAGCCGAGGTAAAATATGCACTCTGTCTTTTTGCGTTATCTGGACGAAGTGGCACGGCACGGATCAATCCGCAAAGCGGCGACTGTTCTGAATGTCTCGTCCACGTCGGTGAACCGTAAAATACTTAGCATTGAAGACCAGATGGGCGTGAAGTTCTTTGAACGCTCTCCCGAGGGTGTGGAGCTGACTGCGACCGGGAAAATTGTGCTCGAGCATTGCCGTAAGACATTGTATGACTTCAACAATGTTCAGATGATTATCGACGACATCCGCGATCTTCGAACCGGCCATCTGAGCATTCAGGCAGTGGATTCCTTTACGTTCAGCGTTCTACCGAAAATCCTGCGCAAATTTGGTGATGAATACCCCGGCATTTCGCTGTCGGTGACAACTGCCCAGCCAGAAGAAATCTCGGCGTCTGTGGCGTCTGGCGAAATTGATATTGGCATGAATTTCACCAACGTGACGCATCCTGACATCCGGGTCGTTCTGGATAAACCATCGCCGTTTGGCATTATCATGCGAACTGATCATCCTCTGGCGCAGAAAATGACGGTTGGTGTCGAGGACCTGCAAGGCTATCCGCTTGTCCGTACATCTGATGCCCGTGGCCGCCATTCAATTCTGGATCAAACCATGGATTTGGCAGCGGCGGATCTGACAACACATATGTTTACCAATGCTCTGACCATTGCCAAACAGGCCATTCAGTCGGGCAGAGTCATCGGAATCTACACCAAAATCGGATTTCTCGAAGAGATAGCTGCCAGGGAACTGGTATTTGTGCCCTTCGCGATAAAGTCGCTGAAAGAATACCGGATTGGCCTGATAATATCAGCCTCGGCAAGCGT
>PIVL01000217.1 GCA_003354145.1 Paracoccaceae bacterium | reverse complement strand
AGCCCACTTTTTCGGATGCTGCGCGATGCACGAAGGTCCGGTCAGCGTAAGGCAGAACGCCAACATTGTGTCTACCTGGATCAGCTAGCAGTCAGTTCCGGGTGGCGATAGGCTTCGGGGTAGGGCATAGGTTTCAATGGCCCGGCAGGGACGACACCGTTCCAGGACCGCCCGAAATACCCCTGTCTGCAATGGATCAGCGAATTGCTTTCAGCGACACCGTCCAATACGTAAACGCGACAGAGCCATTGCCACAGATACCGGTAGTCGAAAACCTTGCCCCCGTTCAATTTCATTCTGAGATAATAAACAGGGTCGTGGCGATACAGTGTCGGGAAGAGTCGCAGATCAGCCTCGCTGAATGCCGCCCCGGTCAGGAATGGACGACCGTCGGCAAGTAAGGCATCCAACTGCTCAAGGGTGTCGAAATATGCCGAGAACGCTGCCGCATAAACAGATTGATCAGATGAAAATCCGGCTTTGTATGCGCCGTTGTTGATCGTTGTGTAGATGAGATCATTCAGCCGGTCGATTTCGGCGCGTATTTCGATCTCGCTTGGGTAAAGGACATAGCGGGCGTCATCCGCCATACTGCTTCCCAGTGCGTCGGCATGACGATCCAGCATGCGAATGATTTCGGCGCTTTCGTTGTTTACGATGCGTTTGGTTTTCTTGTCATAAAGAATGGGAACCGATTGTTCGTTCGAACCTTCGGCACGATATATGTCTCGGGCCAGCCGATGTCCCTGGCCAGTACCGGTCTCGTCCGTGCATTCCGGCAGGGTTTCGCCGGACAGTGTCGCGATACGGGGCGGGTTGAATTCCCACAGATTCGGCCCTTCCGGATCATCCTCGCCGGTCCGGTTCGGAAAGGCCACATCCATCGTGATACTGTCCTGAAGGCCAAGCACATTACGCGCCAGGACGACACGGTGACACCATGGGCAATTGAGGGCAACAAACAGGTGATAACGCCCCGGTTCCGCTGGGAAGTCCGGGTCGCCAATCGCGCCTCGAAACCCGCTGACGCCGCGCACGAATTCCCCTCGTGCGCGGCGGGTGGAGGCGTTGGCTTGATCTTCCTGTACCGAGCTGTCGCCCTTGATTTCACGCATGATTTCGGTCTCAACCTCTCAGCCGGTGATGCAGAATAATTGGCACGGCCAGTTCCTCCTCATCACTTAGGTGGCGTTTCAAAAATGCTTCGATCGTTTCAACGCTGCCATGCAAATAGCCTGCTTCTTCGCGGGCTTGCGTTTCGTCAAGCTGCGTCAGTTTGATCGCGCGATTGGCCGTGCGGGTGAAGCTGTCCAACACCATATCAAGATCTGCGTGATCCTTCTCCAGAACCTCCAGACCAGCATCAAACCGCGCATCGGCGGCAGAAAGCTCGGGGAAGTAGCTGTGATCTTCCCAGCCATGATGTCCGTGCAAATTGCCGACAAGCGCACCGCCATAGTACGACAACCGTCCGGCGAATTTATCGACGGCGGTATTTCCATCCAGATAGGTCTCGGTGTCCAGCCGGACACGCTCAGCCAGTCTGCGGAACATCAGGTGAGCACCAAGCCAGTGGCGTGTTTTTTCCTTGAAGCCCGGATGGGATTCCCAACTGTCGCGGGGATACTTGTCGAGCAAGATTTGCATCTCACTCGGCATGTCTTCTGTGCGGATGTTGTATGTTTCGAGCATCATCTTACCCCTTTCCGTATTGATATATGTGTGTTGGTGCGCAGTTGTTGGGTCCATCTGCGCACAGAAAGGGTGCTATTTCTGCACACCGGCATAGCGGACACCGCTTAGGTCGGCCATGTCGCGCTTCCATGTCGTGATGTCGTCTGGGCCCAACTCAGTCAGGGACGCATGACCGCAGGCGCGGGCCAGAACCTGCATCAGTTCGACACTTGCTCCGAAATAGCGTTCAAGGCGCTCTGCGCCGATTTGAACGTCAAGCCGTTTGCGAAGTTCGGGTTTCTGGGTTGCGACGCCAACGGGGCAGTTGTTGGAATTGCACATGCGCGCCGCGATGCACCCAACGGCCTGCATGGCCGAATTGCTGACGGCAACCGCATCCGCGCCAAGCGCCATGGCTTTCACGAAATCCTCGGCCACGCGCAAACCGCCGGTAATGACGAGCGTCACATCGCGGCCGGTTTTGGCATCCAGATGATGCCGTGCGCGGGCCAGGGCGGGAATGGTCGGGACCGAGATGTGGTCGCGGAATATGAGCGGAGCTGCACCCGTACCGCCGCCGCGCCCATCCAGGATGATGTAGTCTGCACTGGCCTCCAGGGCAAAGTCGATGTCGTCTTCGATATGGTTGGCTGATAGCTTGAAGCCGATGGGAATGCCGCCAGAGCGTTCGCGCACCTGATCGGCGATGCGTTTGAAATCAGCAGGCGATTGGAGATCCGGAAACGTCGACGGAGAAATGGCCGCCTGACCGGGTTCCAGCCCCCTCACTTCGGCGATTTTGCCCTGCACTTTGTCGCCCGGCAGATGGCCGCCGGTTCCGGTTTTGGCCCCTTGTCCACCTTTGAAATGAAACGCCTGTACGCGTTCAACCAGATCAAGATCCCACCCGAACCGCGCCGAGGCCAGCTCATAGAAATAACGGGTGTTTTCGGCTTGCTCTTCGGGCAGCATGCCACCTTCACCGGAACAGATGCCGGTCCCGGCAAGCTCCGCTCCGCGTGCTAGCGCCGTCTTGGCTTCTTCGGACAGAGCGCCATAGCTCATGTCCGAGACAAACAGCGGAATGTCGAGCGTCAAAGGTTTCGCAGCCCGTGGTCCGATGGTCACGGATGTCGCCACCGGTACGTCATCCAACAAAGGTTTGCGCGCCATCTGCGCGGGCAGCATCTGGATATCGTCCCAATGGGGAAGGTCTTTGCGCGGCACCCCCATTGCACCCATTTCGCCGTGGTGGCCAAGTTTGGACAAACCATCCCGGGCCAGTTCATGTATCCGTGCCACCGTTGGTTCTTCGGGCGTGGCAACAGCGGATGGTACATCACTCTTTGGCGCGCGGGCAGCATCCCCTGGCGCAAGATCGCCAAGCGTCGCATGGGTGCCATCACAAAACGGAGCATTGGCAGAGGACTTGCACTGGCACAAAGCTGCCACACCGTCTTTCTCTGCAGTAAATTTCAGTGGTGTGATCCCCGATCCGGCATGCGACCCATCGCAAAAGGGTTGGGTTTTGGACTTGCCGCACCGGCACCAAAAATAGTTCTTGCCAGCCTCAAGATCGATCTTTGCCGGATGCTTGGCAGCGATGATAGGCACGTTTTGCTCGTTCATGATCAGGTGTCCTCGATAAATCGGTTGCGGTCATGCGGTGCCCAGAAATCCACATCCGGCCCCAGTGGAACCACGCGGGACGGGTTCACTGTCTCGTGGCTGCCGTAATAGTGCTTCTTAATGTATTCGATATCGACCGTCTCTGCGACGCCGGGGTGCTGGAATAGGTCGCGGACGTATTCCGACAGGTTCGGGTAGTCGGCGATTCGGCGCAGGTTGCATTTGAAATGCCCGACATAGACCGGGTCAAAGCGCAGAAGCGTGGTAAACAACCGCCAGTCCGCCTCTGTCGTTTTGGTCCCAAGCAGATAACTTTGGTCGGACAGGCGTTCTTCGAGCCAATCGAGGGTCTCAAACAGCGGAACGACCGCCTCTTCATACGCTTCCTGCGTCGTCGCAAAGCCGACTTTGTAAACGCCGTTATTGACGGTGTCGTAAATCCGGTCGTTCAGGGCATCGATTTCTTCGCGCAAGGGTTCTGGGTAATAGTCACCTTCCGTCGCACCGACATCATCAAAAGCTGAATTGAACATGCGGATGATCTCGGAGGATTCATTCGAAACCATCGTGCCGGTTTTCTTGTCCCAAAGAACGGGAACCGTCACTCGACCGGAATAACCGGGGTCAGATGCAGTATAGATCTGGTGCAGGAATTCGGCATTGTGGATGGGATCCGGGATTGAGCCTTCCCCGGGTTCAAAGGTCCACCCCTGATCTCCCATGAACCAGTGCACGACCGAGACCGAGATCAGATCCTCCAGGCCCTTCAGCGCGCGAAAGATCAGCGTGCGATGCGCCCATGGACACGCCAGTGAGACATAAAGGTGATAGCGGCCAGTTTCCGCCTTGAATCCAGCTCCGCCGCTTGGGCCGACACTGCCATCAGCCGTCACCCAATTGCGGAACTGTGAAGCATTGCGTTTGAAGCGGCCCCCGCTGGCCTTGGTATCGTACCATTGATCGACCCATTTACCCTCTTGTAGCAGACCCATGAATTTGCCTTTCTGTGAATATTGAGGCCGCGCCGAACAGAGGCTCAGCGCGGCAGTTGACAGGGGGGTACGCGGTGATCTGAACGCGATGGGCGAAGGCGACCACGGCGGCCAGCACGCCAAGAACCAAGGCAGGAGCGGCGGAAGGTCCAATGACAAATAGATGTGCCAGCACCGCTCCGATCATTGTGCACAGAAGCAGACCCGCGCCAATAACCTGACGCCCTCGCAGCCAAAGCAGCCCGGCACCTGCGATTTCGATCAGACCGGTGACATAGCGAAACCACTGGCCTACGCCCACGGCCTCGAAGATTTGAACCATCATTTCCGCGCCGGAGAGTTTGGCGAAACCGGCAGCAAGGAAAGCGAAGGTGAGCAAGGCTTTGATCGCAAGCAAGCCATATTTCCGAATGTTCTCAGACATGTTTTCAATTCCATTTCGATAGTGTTTTCATCGGGGTTCGGTCCGGCGCGCGCAACGGCCTGCCCGGTAACCGGTATCGGCTATTGGAGATTGGCAGTCAGTCCGTTGTCGGCCACCTCGTCGGCACTTTGCGGAATGACTGCAAAAACTCCGCTGCGGAAGTGTTGGCTTTCAGGAATGACAGGGTTGGTATCCCACATGGGTTCCTGAGCAACAGCCATACCTGCGTAGCCACCGTTGAGTGCCTCTGATGTAACGAGATGGCTCATCGTGATCTCCAATTTGAGTGTTGAATTGGATATCTAATAGGTTCTAGATGGGCGAACTAGGTGGAAAAATTGAAACGTAAAGGTCTAATTTGGAGAACGCATGGGGCAAATCGAGGATTTTCGTGTTTTCGTTGATATCGTGAACAGCGGTGGGATTGCCCGTGCTGCCGATGCAATGAACATAGCCAAGTCAGCCGTCAGCAGACGCCTTAAACTCCTGGAAGAACGCTACAGCATTCAGCTTGTCGACCGCCAACCTGGCGTGTGGGAAGTTACCACGGCAGGCCAGGAGCTTTATCAACGGGCGCTGCGTGTTCTGGCGGAAGCTGACGACATCGACGCGGATTTCACCCACGCGCGGCAGAGCCTGTCCGGCCCGCTATCGGTTTCGATCCCGCGAGAGTTTGGCCTTGGGTTTTTGCAGCCTGGGCTTCTGGATTTTGTGGCGCGCCACCCCGAAATCCAGCTTACCGTTGATTTTGATGATCGGCGCGTCGACCTGGAGCGCGAGAATTTTGACTTGGCCATCCGCATCACAGAAGAAGAAGATCCAGCGCTTGCCACAGAGCGCCTTGGTGGCGCACGCCACAGGCTTTATGCCAGCGCAGAATATGCAAACAAAAAGCCGCTACCTGAGGCGATTGACGCGCTTAAGGATCACCCGCTCCTGCACTATGGGTCAACGCGCCGTGCAACATGGGAGTTCGAAACCGACGCAGGCAAGAAATCTTTCGAATTCCAACCTGCTCTCAACTCGAATAGCGGGCATTTCCTTTTGGCCGCAGTCCGGGCGGGCCGAGGTATCGCGCGCTTGCCCGACTTCATCGCATCAGATGCCTGCCGTGCCGGAAAATTGTCAGTGGTATTGCCTGATGCTCGGATTAGAGACTGGAGCATCATTCTGGCCTATTCGAAAAATCGTCTACTGAACCGCAGGATGCGATTGTTTATCGATGAAATGTCATCAGCGTGTCTGACATTGTGAACCAGTATCGCAATCCACTTGACTGCAGACATTCGAGAAAAAGCGATGGGCGACCGGTTTGTCTAAGGTTTGTGGCTGCTGTCATCGCGAGATGCAGCGGCGACAAACCTGACAAGGAGGAAAGCGCGGGCTGATTTCGTTGCTATGGGGATTGTGCGTTATGGCTGCGGCAGTCGATGCACCGGACGGCAGACACTACGGTTTTGAGAAGCGCAGGCCAGTTGGTTTTCGCGGTCCGATGTCGCCGATTGGCTACGCTTTCCGCCCGCATTGGCCCGCATTGGCCCGCATTGGTCTGTGTTGGCCTCGGCTTATCCGTAAAAAATATCCGGCGACGATAGGCCATGGTTTACACTCCATCTTTCCAAAAAGACTAAAGTGTTGCGTTGAACTGGCTTTCGCCGCAGTCGGCACCAATGGCGGCAATGCGCAGGCAACGGACTTTGCAAAGTAGCGGGACGCTTCATGGGAGCCATCCACCGGCTGCGCGCACTGCCGCTTCCAATATGACGGCACCAATGGCAAAAACTGAAGAAAAGCGGCTCAACAAGTTAATCTGGGCAAGTGACGATCAGCCTGAAAATCGAGAAAACCCAGCCACAGAGACCAAAAAATTCCGTTCAGTTCGGGCGACAGGCACTAAAACAACCGCACATAAGGCTTGATCTGAGCACAAAACAACCACAACATGCAGGTGGTGGCATTCCACTTGGGGAATGTCGCTTAATTGATGGCGTTGGGAGAACTCAGATGGAAAACGCAGACAGGCTCGCCAAGGACTACTTGAAGGCTCTGACAGGAGAACTGACCGCTAGATCTGGCGATGACCCGAGCCTTGTGCCCTTTCGTGTTGAGATGATGGACGTCGCGCATGGCCCGGTCGAAACAGTCGGCCCTCCTTGCTCCTTGCCAGTATTTCAAGAGAGCTTGGCCGCGGCGCTGGAAGCTATGCCCTCGTCAGACCCAATCTTCGAAGCCGTCAGGGCATTAGCCGCCAAGCTTGCCTGGTATCAGGTCTATCAGGGTGCCGATCTTGATCCGAAGCTGGCCGAACGCATGTTTGCCGGACAAGTGGTCGGTCAGATTGGTCTCCTGAAAAGCGACAACGTCCGCACAGGGCTGTTTTTGCTTGTCCCCGGTCTTCACTACCCAATGCACACCCATGGGGCCTCGGAAATCTATTTCTGCCTGTCCGGGTCCGTCACGTTACAGTACGGGTTAAATGGAGTCCCGTTTGATCTCGGGCCCGGCGAAATTTCCGTAACGCAATCGAAACAAGTGCATTCCCTGACCACCGGCCTGCAACCGACCCTTCTTGTTTATCAGTGGATCGGCGACGTGGACTCGCCAAACTGGTGGTGGGAAATGAGGTCCGACGGCAAATGGTGGCAGGAGAAGTGGGCCCGCCAAGATGACGCAAGTTGGGCAGCGGAAGGCGTGGAACCTGTACCTCAGGACGAAGTCACCGCAATGTCCTGAGCGTGTCGCCACGGTGAATGTGCTTTAATCAAATGCGGTCTTCATAGGATAGCACGAGCAGTCGAATGGCAGCGTTGATCGAACATGGGGAGCCTATTACTCTTTTGAATCCGTGCCTCAAGGTATTGCTGTGATTTCCACTTAATAGAGCAGGAAGTGCTGGGGTAAAATCCTTGATCAGTTCAGCAACACTGCGATGCAGCGCGAGATACTATCCGAGTGGGGCCATTCCATCCCATTGACCTAGGTCCGCTTTGTCTGCAACTTTGCCGTTGATGCCAGGTATTCAGCCAACGACCGCTATCGTGATTACGAATGCGCCGGGGACAGAGCCGAAGGGTGAGTGACGAAACGGCGTAGAAATCCCGCTTTTGGAGTCTCATTCGCGCACAAATTACGCGAGACTTTTGTAACTTATTGAAACAAAACAATTCACGAGTCCCTTCACCCGCACCACTTTGATTTTAAACGATAAACCGACACTTCTATGTGGCATTGGTAGAGTGTGAAATAAAAGTTTCACACATTCACGTTCTGGTCTTGTTCTGTTCCCGGCGATTCTGAGCCTTCTTCGAAAGCTGCTTTTGGTTGGCTTGCTGCCTATACTTTTTGACCATTTCGAGCGTCTTGT
>PIVL01000216.1 GCA_003354145.1 Paracoccaceae bacterium | reverse complement strand
TTTGAGGTAGCCAAAGAGGTTCTGGCGGCGGGAATGGTTCCCATTTTGGAACCAGAAGTAAACATTCACAGCGAAACCAAGGCCGAGGCCGAGGCGATGCTGAAATCGGCAATAGCCGCCCAGTTGGATGCATTGCCCGAGGGGGCAGATGTCATGTTTAAACTGACGATCCCGGATCAGGCCAATTTGTTTAGCGAACTGTCAGATCATCCACGTATCATACGTATTGTGGCGTTGTCGGGCGGCTATAGCACGGATGACGCCACTGCGCGTCTGGCACGCAATGACACGATGATAGCCAGCTTTTCGCGGGCGCTGACCGAAGGTTTGAATGTGTCGATGAGTGATACAGAATTCAACGCTGCCTTAGGCAGCAATATCGACAAGATTTATAAAGCGTCTGTTTGATTTTTGCGGGCCCGTTTTCTTGTCTGGAAAGCGGGCTTAGGACCCTCGGTATTGGTTTAACACAAACACCCGGATCGCCGAGGCCAATCCGGTTTCAAGCCCACGATCTGCATCAATTTCGGCTGCTAACACATTGATTGGTTTGCATTTTGCATCTGCGATGTCACGAAATGCCTGCCAGAATTCATCCTCAAGTGACACCGATGTGCGATGACCTTTCAATGTCAGGGATCGTTTGACCGGGCGCCCGCTCATGGGTCTTGTTCATGGCCGTCAAGATCGCGGCGGGCCTTGTCACTGCGCGCCTGATCCAGCGTTTTTTCGGCCTTGCTGCGCCCAAACTTCACCGTGTTGGCGTCGGCGCGCGCCTTGCCCTCAGCGCGCGCTTTGGTCTTGCGATACCGATTAAGATTAATCGGTTCTGCCATCACTTTGGCCCGATCATGTTTTCCGGGCGTACAACTCGGTCAAATGTCTCTTCATCGACATACCCCAGTGCAATGGCCTCTTCTTTCAAAGTCGTGCCATTTTTATGCGCGGTTTTGGCAACCGTTGTCGCATTGTCATAACCAATTTCGGGTGCCAGCGCGGTCACCAACATCAACGATTCGTGCAGCAATTTATCAATCCGCGTAGTGTCAGCCTTTAGCCCAGCCAACAGATTGTCCGAGAACGTAGCCGAGGCATCACCCAATAATTGCATGGATTGCAATACGTTATAAGACATCATTGGCTTATAGACATTCAATTCAAAATGCCCTTGCGAGCCGGCAAAGCCGACAGCCGCGTCATTGCCCATCACTTGTATACAAACCTGCGTCAGTGCCTCGCACTGGGTCGGGTTAACCTTACCCGGCATAATCGAGCTTCCGGGTTCATTTTCCGGCAGGATCAATTCACCCAAACCACAACGCGGACCGGACCCCAAAAACCGTATGTCATTGGCAATTTTGAACAGGGACGCCGAAACGGTTTTCAGCGCGCCCGAGATTTCGACCATGGCGTCATGGGCCGCCAGAGCTTCGAATTTGTTTGGGGCCGTGACAAAGGGCAGGTCGGTAATCTCGGCCATATTGGCCGCGACCATCTCACCCCAGCCTTTTGGCGTGTTCAGACCAGTACCAACTGCTGTGCCGCCCTGTGCCAGTTCATAAATCCGGCCCAACGCGTCCTTAATGCGCTGAATGCCCATAGCCACCTGATGGCTATAGCCGGAAAACTCCTGACTTAGAGTTATGGGCGTAGCGTCTTGGGTATGGGTCCGCCCGATTTTGATGATACCGTCAAATTCTGCAACTTTGGCCTCAAGAGCGGCGTGCATCTTTTCCAGTCCCGGTAGCAGCACCTGATGCGCTGCCATGGCGGCGGAAATGTGCATCGCTGTGGGGAATACGTCGTTCGAGCTTTGGCCCATGTTGCAGTGATCATTTGGATGAACCGGGTCTTTGGACCCAATCACACCACCCAGAATTTCGATAGCACGGTTGGCGATGACTTCGTTTGAATTCATGTTCGACTGCGTGCCAGAACCCGTTTGCCACACGACAAGTGGAAAGTTGTCGTCGAACTTGCCATCGATCACTTCGCCTGCGGCCTGTACAATGGCATTACCGCGCACATCGTCCAGTTTGCCCAATGTCATATTGGCTTGCGCACAGGCCTTTTTAATCACGCCCAGTGCCCGCACGATTGCGATAGGTTGTTTTTCCCAGCCAATAGGGAAATTCAGAACTGATCTTTGCGTCTGCGCCCCCCAATATTTATCGGCAGGCACTTCAAGGGGGCCAAAACTGTCGGTTTCAGTGCGGGTGTCGGACATGGTGTCGGGCTCCGGTTGATAAGGTTCGCAAATGGTTTAATCGCCCCGGTTTTAAGGTGCAACAGAACAGTTGCGCGCAGTTTAAGAGTTTCAACCGACAAGGTATAGTTCGCTGCGCGGCCATTTTTGCAAAAATGCTGAAGTGCATCATTGTTCAATACGTATCAAGCTGTAAGATGGAACTAATCGCTGCGCCTTGTTTTTGGCTGCCCGCGGCTTTGGCCGAAAAGGATACACAGATGAGCATTTCGTTTTTGAGAACATCGGCAATTCCGCGATTTCTGATCGGGCTATTGTTTATTCTGTTTGCGCAGATGAGTCTTGCTGATGCATCCGCCTTTGTTGGAAATTATGCTGGTTCAGCCGATGTTGTTTCCGCCGACGGATCCACCAAAAAGCGCGATATGAGCGTTGAAATTTCTTTAGCTGATGACGGATTTATCGTCAGCTGGACCTCGGCAACCTATAAATCTGACGGACGGGTTAAGGAAAAATCCTATTCCATCGATTTTATACCCACAGACCGGCCCAACGTCTTTGCCGCGGCCCAGAGAAAGGATGTGTTTGGGCATCTGGTGCAGCTTGACCCAATGAAGGGAGAACCCTTTGTCTGGGCCCGCATCATCGAGGACACGATGACAGTGTATTCACTGTTTGTGAATGACGATGGAGGCTATGAGATGCAGCAATTTGACCGCACGCTCAGCGAAGGAGGCTTGCAACTCGAATTTACGCGGGTGCGCAATGGTAAACATGAGCGATCAGTTTCAACGCTTTTGACGCGGGAATAAGCCTGAAAAACAGCCTGCTATTTGCGGAAACTGTCTAGCGAAACGACATCGGCATCAGTTTTTTCGACCTCTGGCTCGTCTTCGGGCTCTTTCACCGCATCAATGTTGATTGGCAGCAGATCGATAGGATCGTCACCTTCCCCCTCGGCAGATTCAAAACGCAGACCAAATTCGACTGATGGATCAACAAACGTTTTGATAGCGTCATAGGGAATGATCAGCGGTTCCGGGGCATCTCCGAAATTTAGCGTGATGGCAAATCTGTCGTCACCAACGTCAAGATTGCTAAACCAATGCTGAATAACGACGGTCATTTCCTCGGGATATCTGTCGGACAACCAGTCAGCCAGTTCGGCATCTGGATGCGAGGTATCAAAGGTGATGAAAAAATGGTGCGTGCCAGGCAGCCCGTTTTCGGCAATATCGCTTAGTACGGTCTTTATCAGACCGCGCATCGCGTCGTGCATCAGGTTTCCATAGTCTATCTCTTTGGACATGAGTTTCCCCAATAATTGAGTCCATAATTGCAGGACTGAGCATAAGGGATTCGAAAGGAAACAAAAGGGCGCTTCGATAATTAGTGCTTCAAATCAAATGAAGACACGCACCGATGATTGCAAGGACGGCCAATGTCTCGGCCATACCGCGTTTCAGCCCAAGCATCAGAACTCCGGCAAGCAGGGTCAAGGCTAAGGCAGAGATGTTCAGACTGCTCCAAAGTGGGGCAGGCATGGACAGGGGGCCAGATTGCCATTGGGCGACGGTGTCAAATAGAACATGCAGGGCAAACCAGACCGACAGATTAAGGATAACCCCAACCACAGCCGCCGTAATCGCCTGTAAAGCGGCTGACAGGCGGGGTTGTGCTGCGATTTGGTCAAGATAGGGCCCGGCAAGGAATATCCACAGGAAACACGGCACAAATGTTGCCCAAAGTGCCACCGCCCCGGCAGCCAGCGCCATTTGCGCGCCTGAGTGCAATTGCCCAGTCAACATTGCGACAAACTGTGTCACAAGAATAAGTGGCCCCGGTGTGGTTTCCGCCAGTCCCAACGCATCAATCATCTGGCCCGCCGAAATCCAATGAAAATCATCGACCACTGTTTGTGTCATATAGGCCAGCACGGAATACGCGCCACCAAATGTCACCACCGCCAGTTTGGCAAAAAACCAGCCGATATCGGCCAGCAGGGTTTGACCACTAAGGCTTAGGGCAATGAGTGGTGTCAGCCACAAGATCAGCCAGATTGCCGTTGTGCGGATCGGTGTGGATTTGGTTTTTGGCGTGACATCGGGATTGGCGGCGGGTTTGGCGGCGGCTTTGGATGTCAGATAGCCCCACACGGCCGCAGTCGCGATTATCAGCGGGAAGGGCAGGTTGAAGGCAAAGATTGCAACAAAGGCCAGACCCGCTATTACCCAGGCGGATCGCTCGATCAGCGCCCGCTTGGATACCTTCAGCAGGGCCTGAAGCACAATGACAATCACCGCAGCCTTGATCCCCAAAAACGCCGCCTGAACCAGTTCAACCTGACCGTAAGTGGCGTAAAGCCCCACCAGAACGGCGATGACGATAGCACCGGGAATGACAAACAACAGCCCAGCCAGCAAACCACCCGCAACGCCGCGCAAACGCCACCCGGCATAGGTGGCCAATTGCATGGCCTCGGGCCCGGGCAGCAGCATGCACAAAGACAGGGCGCGCAGGAACCCTTGTTCGTCCAACCAATCACGTTCTTCCACCAATTCGCGGTGCATGAGGGCGATCTGTGCAGCAGGGCCACCAAAAGACAGCAGCCCAATACGACCAAAGATGCGGGTCATTTCCCGCCAATTGATCATTTTGCCTGTCCTGCTGGCCAGTCATGTCCTTCGTCAAAGCCATCGCGTGCCCAGCGATACAGAGCGTCATAGATGGCCATGCCGACCTCTAGTTGTTCGGTGTCATCCTTATATTGACGCGACAACCCGACAGAAATTGCCAGCAAACCTGCCGCCTGTGGCGCCAGATCGTGGCAATCAGTATCAGCACCACGTACAACTTGTGCGAGCCGGTCCATTGCAGAGCTATGTAGCCGAAATTCATCAACCATTCCGCCGGCTAGTGCTTCGACCTTGATACTGTGGCTACGCAACACGGCAACCACACCCTGACTTAGCTTTTTGCCTTTTTGACAGATGATCACCACGGATTTGCATTGCAATTCGGGCAACAACTTTTCGATGCGGGCAAAGGGCCAGCGTCGGGCGGTAGGGATCAAGCGTGGATCTTCGTTAAAATCGTCATCCAGGCAGACATCGACAAGAACAGGCTGATCGGGCAGACCGATGCGACGTAAAAGATGGGAGACTGAGATTTCAATAGGCGAGGCCATAGCGGCATCCTTCCTGATTTGCAGGTTGCGGATGCGAAACTTGGGCTGGCGCCTCACGGGGTATTCGCAGTCGACCCCATAGGCATTTCATGGCGCGCTCAGCGAGTAATGTCAAATATCAAATTTGGAATGGAAAGTGCAGGCTTCTGTTGCCAGGTGCCTGCGAACCCCGCCAAACGCTGCTAAGCGAGAGGACTTAAGTTTCGATCACTCGAACCGCTTACGCGGCCAGAGCCATCGGAGCACGATTGTCATTTGCAATTGTACAAGTTTCGCCGATAACGGTGGCAGACAGCCGAAACAAAGCTAACCCCTTTAGACGTTCGTCGATCCTGTTTCGACCCCATGACCCCAAATGAAAGGGTGTTTGGTGGAGTCGCCGGGTACCGCCCCCGGGTCCGATCCGCTTATTACGAGCGCGTTTATGTTCATAGTCCCGAGGGACAACACCAATATAGGGTGCGACGGTTCAGGTTGCAAATGTTGGATGGCATTGGTGATACTTTTTTTTGCAACACTGAAGTCGGGGCGAATAAAGTGGATCTTTGGCTCTGATGCTTTGATTTTCTCAGCAAAAAGCCGTGATATTTTCGGTTAGGGCTAGCTGATGGCATCGGCGAGGTCGTGATTTGCCCTTTCTTAAAAATGTGGTGTTGTCTCAGGTTGACGCGTAGAATCAGTACATTTGCAGCCTTTTACTGTCGGTGATGGCAGGTAAATAATTCACTCTAAGGTTGTGGTATTTTGTAGTTGTAACGAGCTAATACTTTAAAGCACGTCATATTGTTTCCAATACCAGGCGAAATCGTCCACCTTACTTGCAAATTTGGCAACCAATAGACAAGCTAACCACATCCAATTTACCCGGGCGTGGACGATCGGGTTTTTTACAAAGTACAGTGACTGGGCACTCTTGTCCCGGTGACATGGAGATTATGATGCCTGATACAGATGTCCAAACTGCCAGTGGCACAATAAATCCTGACTCGATTAACCCATTTACGGTTGATCAGACGTCGATTCTGGAAACTGTTGATGGAAACGAAGTGAGCAGGGATGGGTTTGAGCTAAGCATCGACCTGACCGATGCAAACGTCGCGGAAAGTATCAACATTGCCATCGTGATTGACCAGTCCGGTTCAACCGCCAACAGTTCAGGCACGGATTTTAACGGCAACGGATCGGATGATTCAATTCTGGTTGCCGAGCTTTATGCCGCGCAAGAACTTTTTGATGCGTATATTGCAGCTGGGTATGATGCAGAAGACGTAACGATATCACTTATTACCTATACTACTGACGCCGAATCCCGCGGATCGTTCAACCTCGATGAAACTGACGAATTTAGCCAGGCGCTGACCGACATTGCGAATGAAGGACCGCAGGACTGGACCAACTATGTGGCAGGTCTGAATGCTGTTGGGGAGGAATGGGACGCTATCGGTGCAGATCCATCTGATACCAATGTTGCCGTGTTTATGTCTGATGGGTATGCCGCTCCAGGAGGGCAGGATATTTCTGGCGCAGCCGATGATCTGGCTGATGATTGGGGCGCAGCCATTTCGGGGATTGGTCTGGGCGCAAACAGTAGCCTGGACGATTTGAATGAACTGGATAACACACCAGACGGTGCTCAACAGGTCTTTAGCGGCGAGGAACTGCTGGATATCGTTGTTGAGCCCTTGTCAGACGCTGATTTCCTGCGCTTTGAAATTGTGATTGATGGTTTTGATGACGAAGGCAACCCTGTTCAGCAAACTATTACATTGCTAGAGGATGATCCGGCTGTCATCACAACCCAATTCGGCTGGAATGTGGATTCATATGAACTGGATCCCGGCTTTCCCCCTGGTTCTGATATCACGGTAACGGTCGATTCGTACTTTGCCGAAGATCCTGCCAATCCCGACAGTGGCGAACAGATTGTGACCACCGTTCACGAACTCACTGTGGTGGTGTGTTTCACACTGGGGACACAGATTTTGACACCAAACGGCAATGTCGACATCGAAACGCTTGTCGCTGGTGATAGGGTCGTCACCCGTGATCATGGTGTTCAAGCTATTCGTTGGATTGGGTCAACAATTGTTGGGGTGAAACGGCTTGCCGCAAACCCGCATTTGCGTCCAATACTGATCCGCAAAGACGCGTTGGGAGAAAATCAGCCCGTGTCAGATATGCGGGTATCGCGTCAGCATAAGATATTGGTACGAGATTGGCGCGCAGAGGTCATGTTTGGTACCGAAGGCGGCGTGTTGGTACCAGCCTTTACGCTGTGCAACGATCAGACGATCACGGTCGAAAACCAGACAGAGCCGCTTACTTATATTCATATGGCCTTTGACAATCACGAAGTGGTTTATGCTGAAGGCGTTGAAACCGAAAGCTTTCAGCCTTCAGATCGTGTCGTGCAGAAAATGAACATTGACCAGCGAGCAGAACTTCTGGAACTGTTCCCACATCTGTCGGATGACGAAAGCGACCCGCTTGACGCCGCACGCAAACAACCAGCCGCACGTGAAGCACGGGTATTGGCGCCAAAATAGCGCTTTAACGGCGATTGCCTAATTCGGCTTAAATTGTGGATCAGGTTTACCTGAATCGCGTTTAAGTATGCAATTTCAGCCTGGCTTGCATCACATTGCGTCCAAGCGTCAGTGTATAATCTGCAAGCTCGACCAGGGCAGTATCGGCCATGGTGGCATTCTGCGTTT
>PIVL01000529.1 GCA_003354145.1 Paracoccaceae bacterium | reverse complement strand
TTGCCGAGGCGCTCAGTAGCGCGGGCATTGTGGAAGACTGTGACTGGGTACTGACGAAGACAGGTCAGAAGTCGGTCAGCAAAGATAACCTGACGTTTGAGATGTTTCAGGACCCGACCATTGGTCATATCTATTACTACAGGAACCGTCTGACTACGGCGCTTTCTACATTCCTGAACCCATGGCTTGAGCAAGCGGAGAGAAGAGATGGTGTTATATCGACAAACTGGAACCAAGTCCGAGGCGGACAAGGTGGAACCAGAACAGGCCGTCCGTCCACGTCTAACCCTAACTTCCTCAACATTCCCAAAGAGTTCAAACAAGAATACGACATGCCCGCTAACAACGAATGGGGCTTTGAAGCCCTGCCGTTCGTGCGAAATTATATACTGCCAGATGTGGGAGACATGTTTCTTCACCGCGACTTCGATGGTCAAGAGATGCGCGTGTTCGCCCATTACGAAGATGGAGCCTTGCTCCAAGCATACCTCGACGACCCAAACCTCGACCCGCACGGCTGGGTTAAGGACGAGATTTTCGAGCTGGTTGGAATGCTGCTGGAAAGGACGCCGGTCAAGATCCTGAACTTCCAGGCGCTCTATGGCGGCGGCGTCCCCGCTGCGGCAAAGGCTATCGGCTGCTCGACAAAGAAGGCCAAAGAGTACAAGGCTTTCCATGACAAGGCACTGCCCGGACGTCAGGACGTCAACGCTGCGATCAAAGAGATAATCGACGCAGGCGATCCGATCCGCACATGGGGCAACAGAGCTTACTTTGTAGAGCCGAACCGCGTCGTGAATGGACGTATGCAGAGCTTCCTCTACAAGCTAATCAACTATCTGTGTCAGGGCAGCGCCGCCGACATTACGAAGGAGGCGATCATACGCTGGTACGAGCACCCGGAGCGTGACGCTCGCTTCCTTGTTACGGTGTACGATGAAATAAATGTCTCAGCGAAGAAGAAGCAGGCAGAGCACCAGATGAAGGTCTTGAAAGAATCTATGGAAAGTATAGAGTTAGACCTGCTCATGACGTCGTCAGGTAAGATTGGCTTACGCTGGGGCGAGCTTGAGAAATGCGCATAGGAGAAGAACGATGAGCAAGAATGGTAATCCTGCACCGATCAACGCAGGCGAAGCAAGCAGAGCCTTCAGAAATGGAGGCGCTAACCCGCCAGGCACACGCAGCCCCGGCTCTGTCAAAGTGATGGGCAATCCAAGCGCCCAACGCAAGGGAAGCGGAAGCGGAACGTCTGGCGGCGGGGATAACCCGAAGACAGGCTCCAAAATTCCGTCCCCGTCAAAGGTTGCTGGCGATCCGTCCAAGCAACGCATGTGAACCCTTTTCCCTTGGAGCACTTATGACAAAGAACCCACTGACCGCATGGAGCTACAGCCGATTGAACGTGTACGAACAATGCCCACGGCTGGCCAAGTTCAGGTACATTGACAAGAAGTACGAGCCACAAGGGCCAGCGATGGCACGCGGCAACAAGATCCACAACGAGGCGCAGAAGTTCCTGGAAGGATCAACCGACGTCTTCCCTAATAGCTGCAAGAACTTCGAACATGAGATGCGGCACGCGAAGACGTTCAAGCCTGTTGTCGAGCAGAAGTGGGCATTCAACAAACGCTGGAAGCCGACCAGCTACTTCGCCAAGGACTGCTGGGTCCGTGTCATTGTCGATTTCAACATTGAGTACAGCGACAACACTGGCGACCTGGTGGACCTCAAGACAGGCAAGAAATACGACGACCACGGAAGTCAGCTCCAGTTGTTTGCGGGCGCTACCATGATGATGTTCCCGAAGATGAACCACATTACGGTGCGTAACTGGTATCTCGACATTGAGGACGACCCGCGCGACCCGGAAGCGAACGAGCTGATCGCGGAGTACAGCAGGGAAGAGGCCATGGAGTTCATTGACGACTTCACTGAGCGCGGGAATGAAATGCTGACTACGGAGCGTTTCCCGCCCAAGCAGAGCTGGAAGTG
>PIVL01000528.1 GCA_003354145.1 Paracoccaceae bacterium | reverse complement strand
AAGATCAGCGCCTGGATGGAAGCAACACGGATAGCCGGGTTCACCGAGGCCGAAGCGAACAAGTTTTTCGGGCGTCCCGATTTGGCAATAATGGATGGGTTAGACATAAATTTGCGACCACCACTAGAAGCTCGAAACGCCTTTACCGCGCGGCATGAAGAATTGTTGGCCGATCTTTAGTCGCAAACATCTACTTAATGACTAGCTTCAGACGATCTGTGCATGCTTGGCATTGATCGTCTTCCATACAAAGAGGCCTATGCCATTCACCGCTGCTACTTTCGGCCCAGGAAGTTAATATGCTAAGTACCTGATTGGTGTCAGGGCGGTAGATACGAGATGATGTTGAGGGTCCGGTATACATATTCCAATCTCCTGGAACTGATGCCCAAAGTATTATTGCATAGCGCTCCATCATGTTGATGGTGATCTCATTGCCTTCCAAGGCTCGCATCCAATCTGCACGGGCCTGAAAGTAGGCAGAACAGTACACAGCCCCATTCATCTCCTGCGCACTTGCTGCGGAGCCCCAGAGGGTAAATTGAAGCGTGAGTATGCGCAATGCGGCCTGAGATGTACTAACTAAGAAGTTAAGTCGCTCGATTTCTCTCTTCTCCTGTCATCTTGGCGGAATCAATTTCCTCGCACGACAACATTAGTTACATTGCAGAATGTCGTCAATTTGGGCGCAAAGTGGTCACTTGACCAAGTCGACCGAATGATAGCTTGGCTGTGCAGAGCAGATATTGGTATTACACAGTAGCCGGTGACATTGCTGTGATCGCGTGATTAGGCTCCAATTTCACCAGATAGATCGTCAAGAAACCGCAACATTACCTTCACCCGACTTTTTGCAAGCTTCTGCCCTTTGTCAGTGATCATACCGTCGGGTAGTTTTAGCAGTTTGACCTGCCAATGATCCAATGAGAACTTGCCATCATCCAGAATCCGATTTTGGGCAAAAGGATCCGCTGGATCATAGAGCGGTAACCCTATGGCTCCGGCCACCAAAAATGTCCGTGCAATGCCGATGGCACCTAGGGAATCAAGCCGATCTGCGTCGCGCAAAACTTCTGCTTCAAACGTCTCAGGGGTAATGCCTGCGGAAAAGCTGTGGGCGGAAATGGCATGTTGGGTTGCTTTGATCTGCTCAGGAGCAAATCCTAGCGAAACCAGAAATGGAGCCGCTTTTTTAGCGGAATAACGGGATGCAAGATTGCGGTTTGGGTCGTCTTTCGGCAGATTGACCAGATCGTGCAGGTAACTGGCCGCCATCAGCACTTTGGAATCGCTAGACCCACCGGCAATCTTGCGCGCATTCATCCAAACGCGATCCAAATGGGCGAGGTCATGGGCCGAGTCCGTCGCCATCTGTTCTTGAACAATGAGACGAAGCTCGTCGCGTAAATCAGCCAATGATGCCACGGTTTTCACCCACCTGCCCACGATGCAGCAGCAAGTGATCCAGGATCACACAGGCCATCATTGCCTCGCCCACAGGGACCGCGCGAATACCTACGCATGGATCATGTCGGCCCTTGGTGATGATTTCGGTGTCTTCGCCTGACTTTGTAATGGTCTTGCGCGTGGTCAGAATGGACGACGTGGGCTTGACTGCAAAACGCACCACAACATCCTGACCCGTGCTGATACCGCCAAGGATACCCCCGGCGTGGTTTGAGCTATACTCCGGCCCTTCCGGCCCCATGCGTATCTCATCGGCGTTCTGCTCTCCTGTCAGCATCGCGACTGACATGCCTTCGCCAATTTCAACGGCCTTAACGGCGTTGATCGACATCATCGCAGCGGCCAAATCAGTGTCTAACTTACCGTAAATTGGCGCTCCAAGACCCGCAGGCACGCCATGTGCCACGACTTCGACGATGGCACCAACAGAGCTGCCGGACTTGCGCAGCCCGTCGAGATATGTCGCCCATTCATCCGCTGCTACTGCATCCGGAACCCAAAACGGGTTTTGTTCAATCTCCCCTAAATC
>PIVL01000527.1 GCA_003354145.1 Paracoccaceae bacterium | reverse complement strand
GGCGTACAAGACTATCTTTATCCTGATTTGCAGATAAAAGCTTCTGAAAAATAGTGTTTCTATCTGCCTTTTCTGCATTTTTGATTAGATCCACTAAAGCGGATATAGCGACTTTGCGTAAATGCCAACCTTTATCCCCAGTTGCAGATAAAAGCTTCTGAACAATAGTGTTTATATCTGCCTTTTCTGCATTTTTACCTATCTCCCCTAAAGCAGATATAGCGACTCTGCGTACCCACGCATCTTTATCCCCAGTTGCAGATAAAAGCTTCTGAACAATAGTGTTTATATCTGCCTTGTCTGCATTTTTGCATAGCTCCCCTAAAGCGGATATAGCGACTCTGCGTACACCATCATCTTCATCCTCAGTTGCAGATAAAAGCGTCTGAAAAATAGTTTTTCTATCTGCCTTGTCTGCATTTTTGATTAGCTCCCCTAAAGCGGATATAGCGACTTCGCGTACTCCCCCATTTTTATCCTCAGTTGCAAATAAAAGCATCTGAAAAATAGTGTTTCTATCTGCCTTGTCTGCATTTTTGCCTAGCTCCACTAAAGCAGATATAGCGACTTGGCGTACTATATAATTTTTATCCCCAGTTGCAGAGAAAAGCGTCTTAACAATAGTGTTTATATCTGCCTTTTCTGCATTTTTGCTTAGCTCCATTAAAGCGGATATAGTGGCTCTGTGTACACGATAATCTTTATCCTCAATTGCAGATAAAAGCGTCTTAACAATAGTTTTTATATCTGCCTTTTCTGCATTTTTGCCTAGCTCTCCTAAAGCATATATAGCGACTATGCGTACATCACTATCTTTATCCTCAGTTACAGATAAAAGCTTCTGAAGAATTTGGTCTCTAAACTTTGGATTGCTATTAACATATGTCAATAACCATCCTTTTTTAGGTAGGGCTTTAGCTATAAAATCACAGGTATCTTTTATGTTTGGGTTATTTTGAAAAAGCGAACCTATCTTCTTTTGACAATGGGAATCTATAGGAAGTCTATCTAAACTTGCTAGCTTTGCATATCTATATTCCCAAATATTGCTATCTGCATTCCCCCACCTTGAAAACAGCTGCCTTATACCATGACTAATAACAGGATGCGATAAAACAGCATTACAGCTTTGTAAGTTTCTTTCTATAAAATGACCCAATGGAAATAGCTTTTCATTGAAATAGCCCATATATATACCTTTATTTTTATCATCTAAAAATCTGTAAATCCAGTCTCTGGCATTTTCCAAAATAGCCTCGTGCTGGTTTCTTACATTAGCTGGCAACCTATTAGAAGTATCTGCCTTGCATGCCTCCAGACAGTGCAACGCAATCATCGCATGATGAATACCTGATAACTCTCTAGGCTTGCTATCTAACAAACGCCAAAATATAGCTATCCCTTCGCCCTGAGGGTCAAAACCAGTAGCTATGTTGTTGTATAATATACCAGCTACAAAAGGTAGCATAATCTTATATCTAGAGTTATACTTGCCATCTCTAATCACTTTTAAAGGAGATCCTTCATTGATAGGGCAATAAAAAAGATTGGCTATATGATATGCTGCTAACCACTCTTGGATAGTAAGGTGTGCAAAATAGGTAAGCCCTGTTGGTTTGGCACCGCATAGATTTTGCAATAATCCCATTTCTTTAATTCTACACCAATGTGTGGGTACATGAACATCTTTTCTCTCAAATTTTCTTGCTACCTCATTAAGTGCTTTTTGTTGCAGATCTATAGAAATAGCTGCTTGCCCATTTTTCATGCCGAGCCAAGCTAGGTAAGATAGATAATGCATCTCCATCTGTTGCCAGCTGAGTGCTTCAACAGCAATACAAGGTTTTCCTGTCCTTCTTTTGATATTGTAGATAAAAAACTTCTCTATTAATTCTTGATAAAGTTGACATAAGCTTTTGTTTGCTAGCTCTGTAGCGTCTGTAGTGCGTGCCAACAAACAAAAGAGCCTAAGATAAAAGGGGGTCTGGCTTAGTAAT
>PIVL01000215.1 GCA_003354145.1 Paracoccaceae bacterium | reverse complement strand
TCAGATATTCAATCGATCCAGCCATGAAATCAGCGATCACAGCGTCCAGCGGCACACCATGACCCGTAATCAGAATACCGGTCTGACCGGTGGCGCGGAACGTGCTTTTGATGCCCCGGTCGCGCATTTCCGAATCAAGCGCAAGAGCTGTGTACATCTTGCCCACGGAACAATCGGTTCCGACGGCCAGCACCCGTTTTCCAGTACGCTTTTTGCCGTTGGCGATAGGATAACCCACCGACGGCACGCGCACATCGTGCAATGTGCCGCCATGGGTTTGCGACGCCGCAACAAGGTCTCCCTCGTCCCGCAACAGATTGTGCAGTCCCGAGGCCAAATCATACCCCATTTCCAAGGCTTCAATCAGCACGTCTTTCCACGCCTGGCTAATGATCCCACCACGATTGGCGACACCGATCACGAGTGTTTTGGCACCTGCGGCCTTTGCTTGCGTCAATGTCATGTCGACCAGGCCCAGATCGGCACCGCATCCTGGTAAACGTAACTGCGCAACGGCATTGTCAGGACGCCAGTCCTTGATGCCCTGGGCCACCTTGGCTGCCAATTGATCCGGCGCATCGCCGAGAAACAACAAATATGGTGTTTCAATCATTGCAAAATCCCCTTGGTTCATAATCTCCACCGTTTTCAGCGAAATACTGCGCAATGTCATACCAAAACCGAACTATTCGGTGCAAATGACGCAAGATACTTCGGATATTGCTGTCCTTTTTCGAATAATGTTTCGTTGCTCTGGTAAGTCCGATGAATCTCCGCAAGCCAGGCGCTTTCAGATTCATGCTGCACCTGCACAATTTGCTTGCGCAGCGTTGCGCAATTTAATAACCAAAAGGCAAATATAGACGCAATTTCCTTACCGAAGGCCCTAGCGATCATGAGTTTCCGTATTCAACCGACTGCCCCGTCCCATCCAAATCGTTGCCAGCTGTTTGGGCCCGGATCTCGCCCGGCGATATTCGAGAAAATGGCGAGCAGCGCAGCGGATGTGGTGAACCTGGATCTGGAGGATTCAGTGGCGCCTTCGGACAAAGACTCGGCACGGGCCAACATCATTGCGGCGATCTCGGACATTGATTGGGGTAGCAAGGTCTTGTCGGTTCGAATCAATGGGTTGGACACGCCGTATTGGTACCGCGATGTTGTGGAATTGCTGGAACAAGCTGGCGAACGGCTTGACCAAATCATGATTCCCAAAGTTGGATGTGCGGCGGATGTTTATGCGGTCGATGCGCTGGTAACAGCGATTGAGGCCGCCAAAGGGCGCAGTAAGAAAATCAATTTTGAGGTTATCATCGAAAGTGCGGCAGGCATTGCCCATGTCGAAGAAATCGCAGCCTCGTCCCCCCGTATGGTGGCCATGTCTTTAGGAGCGGCAGATTTTGCCGCTTCGATGGGCATGCAGACAACCGGCATTGGGGGCACGCAAGAGAACTATTATATGCTGCGCGAAGGGGCCAAGCACTGGTCGGACCCGTGGCATTGGGCGCAGGCAGCAATTGTCGCGGCATGCCGGACCCATGGTGTGTTGCCGGTGGACGGACCATTTGGAGACTTCTCGGATGATGATGGGTTTCGTGCGCAGGCGTGTCGGTCCGCAACCTTGGGCATGGTCGGCAAATGGGCGATTCATCCCAAACAGATTGCCATCGCCAACGAAGTGTTTACCCCATCAGCCGAAGCTGTGGCCGAGGCGCGTGAAATTCTGGCTGCGATGGAGCAGGCAAAGGCCAACGGTGAGGGAGCGACTGTTTATAAAGGGCGTTTGGTTGATATTGCCTCGATCAAACAGGCCGAAGTGATAGTCCGTCAGTCCGAATTGATCAGCTGAACAAAGCTCAGCCGCGCAGGTCTTTTGGTGAGCCTAGAACTATATAGGATGTGATCGAGTTGACCTGCGGCAACGCCCCAAGCAGGTCGGTGTGGAAGGTTTTGTAAGCCGCCAGATCGGCACATTCTATGCGTAACAAATATTCTATGGTTCCGGTGATGTTATGGCACTCGATCACCTCGGGGGACCGTGAAACAGCGCGTTCAAACCGCTCTAGCGTTGCTTTTGAATGTTCGCTTAGGCCCACTTCAATATAGGCAGTCACACCAATGCCCATCGCGCCGGGATTAAGCACCGCGCGATAGCCGGTGATGACGCCTGACCGCTCTAATTCCTGAACGCGGCGCAGGCAAGCAGACGGCGACAGGCCGACTCGGTCGGCCAATTGCAGATTGGTGATGCGGCCGTTTATTGCAAGCTCGCGCAATATATGGTCGTCTATTGGGTCTAGATTGCTCATTTGATGTTCAAATATCAGGTTTTCGTGTTAGAACGCAACTTCATTCGGCCTCAAACCACCAAATATTGCGTTCATGTCTTATGAACTGATATCCGCACTTGCGCTGTTTGCCTTTGTCTCTTCGATCACGCCGGGGCCGAATAATCTGATGCTGATGGCCTCAGGTGCCAATTTTGGATTTCGCCGGACGATACCGCATATGCTGGGGATCAATCTGGGGTTTGTGTTCATGTGTCTGGTTGTTGGTGTCGGATTGGCGCAGGTGTTTGAGTCCTATCCGGTTAGCTATACGATCCTCAAAACCTTTAGTGTTGTGTATTTGCTGTGGCTGGCCTGGAAAATCGCGCATGCCGCGCCGGTCAAATCGCAGAACGCTGCGGGTGCGCCGATGACATTGCTGCAGGCGGCAGCGTTCCAGTGGGTCAATCCCAAGGCATGGGCGATGGTTCTGACTGCGATCAGCGTTTATACACCAGCACAAACCGTACAGATGGTGGTTCTGGTCGCGTTGATTTTTGCAGGCATCAATCTGCCGTCAATCGGCACGTGGACCGTGCTTGGCCAGCAGATGGCGCGGATTCTAACCAGCCCGCGCCGGTTGGTTGTCTTCAACTGGGCGATGGCGTTGCTGTTGGTTGCTTCGTTGTATCCAGTGTTGTGATCGGAACACTTAGGCAACCAGAGCAGGCATGACACCCAATTCAATTCCGTGTGGGATAGTTGTTACAACCTGTGCGCCTTTGACGTCATTTATTGCATAGCCATAGCCAGCGAGACGGAATTTCCACTCCCGGATCGAAAGCGCCTTTGAGCGTTCGCGTGTCAAAATGTCCAAAACTGATGGGTCGATCATTTTTCCACCGATATCTGCATGTGCCATTTCTTGTTCCTTACTTGTTAATGTTCGTTGTTCTCATTTTGGAAACTGACTGTTCAAATTGGCAAGATTGTATCGCGATCAGGGAATTTTCGGGGCAGTAGGCCGCATTCTGGCCGCAAATCATGCTGAAAACATCGATTTACCCGGTGCAGACGGCCGAAATTCATCGGATGCACCGAATATCCGCTTAGATTGTGGGTCGGCTATGACATTTCGACACTATCGGTGGATGACGTCACAATTCGCTTGCCTTGTCCCCACCATGGTTTATCCGGTTCGGTAAGAAAAAAAACGAAAAGCAGGTACATGACATTTCATTCTCCAACAATTCCGGCAGAGCCCGCCGTTGGCTCTGCGCGCGACTGGGTTAAAGTTTTGGCCAAGTATCGTGAACCCAACCAACTTCGCAGTTCATATGAACTCGCGGTCAGTTTTGTCCCATTTATAGGGTTGTGGGCCTTGGCCTGGTGGTCATTGTCGATCAGCCCTTGGCTGGCCCTTGGAATTTCGGTCTTAAACGCAGCCTTCTTATTGCGCCTGTTTGCGATCCAGCATGATTGCGGGCATGGGGCGTTTTTCTCAAATCGCCATGTCAGTGATTGGATTGGCCGGGTTCTGGGTGTTCTGACCCTAACACCGTATGACGTTTGGCGCCGGACCCATTCGATACATCACAGCGCGGCCGGAAATCTTGAAAAGCGCGGAATGGGCGATGTCCACACGCTGACAGTGGCCGAGTTTCGCGAAATGTCGACATTTGGGAAGATCCACTATCGCATGTATCGTCATCCGCTGACGTTGTTTGGCCTTGGTCCATCTTATCTGTTCTTCCTGCAAAACCGCATTCCGCTGGGTCTGATGTCCAGTGGCTGGAAATACTGGGTCAGTGCAATGGGCACCAATATCGCAATTGCTACCGCTTTGGGTCTGGTTCTTTATCTGGGTGGGTTTATGCCGTTGCTGCTTGTATTTCTACCGACGACATTGATCGCAGCGTCTGCGGGCGTCTGGCTGTTTTATGTGCAGCACCAGTTTGAAGAAACCAACTGGGACCAGAACGAGGACTGGCAGCTGCACGATTCGGCTTTGCATGGCAGCTCAAACTATGATTTGCCGCCAGTTCTACGTTGGTTTTCGGCCAACATTGGCGTGCATCACGTGCACCATCTTTACAGCCGCATCCCGTTTTATCGCCTGACCGAAGTGCTGCGCGACCATGTTGAACTGGCCGAGGCCAAACGCATGACGCTAATGGAAAGCTTGTCTTGTGCACGTCTGCATTTGTGGGACGAGAAATCCCGCAAGTTGTTGTCATTTGCGCAGGCCCGGCGCCTTTACGGTAAATAGAGTCACAATCGTTGACCTGATCGGCCAAGGTGATTTAGGTTTTGCCTGCAAATCAAATCGCAGGGGGCCAAGGTGGCCAAGGCGTTGCCCAGCCGCAGTCGTATTTATGCGGGCCCATTGACGGACCCACATAACTGGGACGGTTTTGAATTTCGCCCAGACGACATTATTGTCGCGACGCCGGCGAAATGCGGAACCACCTGGACGCAATCCATCACTGCAATGTTGATTTTCCAACAGCCGGGAATGGACAAGAAAATTGGTGAACTCTCACCTTGGCTGGATATTGGGTTTAAGAACCGAGACGAGATTGCTGCCAGATTGCGCGCCCAGACACACCGGCGCTGTATCAAAACACACACGCCACTGGATGGCATTCCTTATAATCCGGCCTGCACGTACATTTCGATTTATCGACATCCGATGGACGCCCATTTCTCCATGAGAACCCACGTAGAGAACATGGTTGTCGATTTGTTAGAGGATCGGTTCCCTGATGACATCAGCGAAGGGTTTCGTATGTTTGTTCAAGACCCCTCTCCAAACGGGGATGCTGACAGCATGACGCTGGAATGCTTTGTTCACCACTACAAAACATTCAGGGACTGGGCGCATCTTCCCAATGTTCATATGTATCACTATGCCGACCTAAGCCGCGATTTGTCTGGTCAAATTGGCAAGATGGCCGGTGTTCTGGGCTATAGTATCGATGCGGACCTTCTTGCCAGAATTACCGACGGGGCGCGGTTCGGCACGATGAAGGCAAATGCAAAACGCATCGGAAATTCAGGCGGTCCAAGTATCTTCAGAGACAAAGCCGAGTTCTTTTCGACAGGGAGCAGCAACAAGTGGAAAAAATACCTGAGCGCGGATGAAGTGAAAATGTATCAAGATCGGATTGCCGAATTGTTGCCGCCTGAGGATATTCACTGGTTGGAAAATGGCGAGGCAACCCCCACTTAAGAGATGAAATTCAGCGTCTTTCAATCCCCTTGCATTTTTAACTCGTGTAGGTGTTCATTGTACCTGACGTGAGACATACTTTGAGGTGGGAATGACTGCTGATCCATATGCTGCACTGGGGCTGACAAAATCCGCCAGCGATGCCGACATCAAAAAGGCCTACCGCAAGGTGGCACGCACATGTCATCCTGATCTAAAACCGGATGATCCTAAGGCGGAAGAGAAATTCAAAGCGGCCTCGGCGGCTTATGATCTGTTGAAAGATCCCGAAACGCGCGCCAAATTTGATCGAGGCGAGGTTGATGCCAGTGGCGCAGAACGCCCGCAACAGCAACAATATTATCGGGACTATGCCGAAGCGCCGGGTAATCCATATCGCAGTGGACAAGGGTTTGAAGGGCATGATGACATGTCCGATATCTTTGCCGATTTTCTGCGTCAGCGTGGCCAGGAAGGCGCAAGTTTTCAAAGTCGTGGTTTTGACGCGCGTGGCGCGGATCAGCGCTATGTCCTGAACGTGCCGTTTCTGGATGCTGTGCGGGGTGGTAAAACCCAGATTACGCTGCCCGATGGATCGGCGATCGAGGTGAAGATTCCTGAAGGTACCGCCGACGGCCAAACCATCCGTCTGCGAGGCAAAGGCGGGCATGGCTATGGTGGTGGCCCTCCCGGCGATGCACTGGTCACTTTGACAGTTGCTCCACACCCGGTGTTTCAGCGCGAAGGCAATGACATTCTGATCACGCTTCCCATCACTTTGGACGAGGCTGTGTTGGGCGGTAAGGTTGCAACGCCAACCATTAGTGGGACGGTCAATCTGTCGGTGCCAAGGGGCGCAACCAGTGGCCAGACCCTGCGTTTGCGTGGGCGTGGGGTAAAAGGGCGCGGTGACCAGAAGGTGACGCTTAGCATTGTGTCGCCGCCGAAAATCGACGCGGCATTGACGGAATTCATGAAAAGTTGGCGCAAGTCCAACGCCTATGATCCACGCAAGGGGATGATGCCATGAGTGAATATCTAAGCGAAGGTGAAGCCATCGCGGCTGTTGCGCGGTTGACCCGAGTACAGTTGGTGTCTTTTGTCGAGGCGGAAATCATAGTGCCGGTCATGACCGAAGCGGGGCCAGCCTATCGCAAGATCGATATAATGCGCATGGAGCTTTTGTGTGAATTGAGCGAACAGTTTGATTTGCAGGACGATGCGCTGGGCATGGTTATGTCGTTGGTTGACCAGTTGCATGGTGTTCGGGCCGAATTGCGTACCGTTCTGAGTGCGGTCGAGACCGAGCAACAAGAGGTGCGCCAGCGAATTGGGGAGCTATTGTATAAAGCTCGCTCTACCCGCAGATAGATAACCTCGAAAAGCGTGGGTTTTCACCCACCCTACGCCCAATTTTCAGTGCCGGTCTAGCGACCCGATCCGGTTTCGGCCTCGATCTGGCGTCGTGATTTGCGGGCTCTTTCGGTGGCCGATTTAAGCTGACCACAGGCTGCCATGATATCTTCGCCCCGGGGGCGGCGCACAGGCGAGGCATAGCCCGCATTGAGAACGATTTTTGCAAAGGCATGGATACGATTGCCTGATGAGCGTTCATAGGGCGCGCCGGGCCATTCATTGAATGGGATCAGGTTTATTTTTGCGGGGATGCCTTCGATCAGCTTGACCAGTCGGCGCGCATCCTCATCGCTGTCATTGATACCTTTCAGCATGGCATATTCAAACGTAATCCGTTCAGAATTCGCAACTTTGGGATAAGTTCGCAATACGTCAAGCAGCGTCTCGATATTCCAGCGTTTGTTGACCGGCACCAGCGTATTGCGAACTTCATCTGTCGTTGCATGGAACGAAACCGCTAACAAACACCCGATCTCTTCCGCAGTACGCGCGATCTCGGGCACCACACCTGAGGTGCTCAGCGTAATTCTTCGGCGTGACAGCGATATCCCTTCGGGGTCCATTGCGATCTTCATCGCGTCGCGTACGTTTTCGAAATTGTACAACGGCTCGCCCATGCCCATCAGCACGATATTTGATAGCAGGCGAGCGTGGGATTCTTCCGTGCGCGTGCCCGGTACCGGCCATTCGCCCAAGTCATCACGGGCCATCATCACCTGGCCGACGATCTCAGCCGCTGTTAGATTACGGACCAGTTTTTGCGTACCAGTATGGCAGAACGAACAGGTTAGTGTGCAACCCACCTGCGAGCTGATGCACAATGTGCCACGTGACTCTTCAGGGATATAGACCACCTCGACCTCGTGTCCGCCCGCAATGCGGACCAGATACTTGCGGGTGCCATCTTCGCTTACCTGTTTAGAAACAACTTCGGGGATCTCAATGACAAAATTCTCTGCCAACGACGCGCGATAGGGTTTGGCCAGATTGGTCATCTCAGCAAAATCGCGGACACCCCATTGGTAAATCCATTGCCAAATCTGACCGACTCGCATATTTGCCTGTTTCTCGGGTGTTCCCTGCGCAATCAAGACGTCGCGCATGGCTGCGCGCGTCAACCCGACAAGGTTAATCGGCCCATCGGGCAACTTACGGGGGATGGTCATCACATCCTGTGTGATCGGTGCCGTGGCGGACATCGGATTTCCTATAGCTATTGGCATTCTACA
>PIVL01000214.1 GCA_003354145.1 Paracoccaceae bacterium | reverse complement strand
GTCTGTGCCGCAAGCGCACTTTGCCCGTCCGCGACAAGCGAGACGTCAAAGCTTGTTCCGCCCATGTCACAGGTGATCACATTGGGAAAGCCTGCTTCGCCCGCGATATAGGCGCTGGCAATCACCCCTGCCGCAGGGCCGGAAAGGGCTGTGCGCACTGGCATTTGGCGGGCAGTGTCGACTGTCATCACGCCACCATTGGATTGCACGATCAGTACCTGCCCCTCGAACCCGTCCTCTTTCAGGGCGTTCTCAAGCTTATGCAGGTAACTGGCCACGGTGGGCTGCAAATAGGCGTTAAGTGTCGTCGTCGAGGTGCGTTCAAATTCGCGGATTTCCGGCAAAATATCAGTCGAAGCACCGACGTAGTCATTCGGCCATACCTCGCGCAGGGCTTTCAAGGCAACCTGTTCGTTTTCCGGATTAGCATAAGAGTTGATGAAAACGATGCAGACGGATTCCGCACCAAGTTCAATAAGGTCACGTGCGGCTTGCTTTACTTCGTCAGCATCAACCGCCGTGTGGATCGTGCCGTCAGCCAGTGTTCGCTCGGCCACTTCGAGCCTCAGATTTCGCGGCACCACGGGTTCAAACTGCCCCCACAGACCCCACGTGTTCGGGCGGTCCCTGCGGCGCATTTCCAACACATCGCGAAATCCGCGTGTGGTAATGATGCCGGTTTTGGCACCTTTGCGTTCAAGCAACGCGTTCGTGCCAACCGTCGTGCCATGCACCACGGTCACAACCTCGGCAAAATCGGAAACTTTCTGGCGGATGCCTTCGATGAAACCTTTTGACTGGTCGCCAAGGGTGGACGGCACTTTGGCCACTTCGCAATGACCGGAATTTTCGTCCAGGAAAAACACGTCTGTGAAAGTTCCACCAACGTCAACGCCAATCACGTAGCGGGAAGAATTGTCGCTCATGACTGGGTTTCCTTCCTGTAAACAGAAGTCTCAACTACATCGACGCCGCCACCAGCATCCAAAGCCACGCCATAGTCATTCAGAGCGCTTTCACGGCTGACAAACCCAAGCGCAAAATCGCGGCTGACCGCTTCGGGGTCCCTTTCTTTGGGTGGGCCATAGCCGCCGCCCCCCGGTGTTTCCAGATGCACGCTCTGACCCTTTTTTAGTTTGATACCGACCATTTTGGACACCATCGGCGGGACATGGTCTCCGTCATCCTGCTGATATGTGAACTTGTTCTTCGCCGCTGGTTGACCACCAACCACGCCGGGGGGGGCGTATTTTCCACGCTCGCCAAACAGGAAGACATCGGAGCTTTCTTCGAGCAGTTCAATCTCATAGATCGCGCCAAGGCCGCCGCGGTTCCGGCCCGGACCACCACTGTCCGGGCGCAGGGCCCATTGGTTGAACATCACCGGATAAGCGGATTCCAGAATTTCTGCGGGCGGGATCGTCGCCGTAGAGATTGGGGCATTCCCGTGGTTCAGGCCGTCGCCTTCAGGGTGACCACCATGCCCCCCGCCAAAGAACGAGAACATGACCCAGCGGCTACCATCCTTACGGTGGCCTGCAAGTGACAGCGCGTTGATCGTGCCATAAGCACAGCCATTCACCCGACCAGGTGCGACATCCGCCAATGCGCAGAAAATCACATCGATGATCCTGAGGATGGTTTCTGTATACCCGCCCACAGGTTTGGGTGCGCGTACATTCAATAGCGAAGTTTTGGGTATTATTACCTCGATCGGCTCCAGAACTCCCGCGTTTGCAGGCACCTCGGTAAACAGGTGCTTGGTCGCGACATAAATTGAGGCGACGGCAGTCGACAGCGCGATATTCACCGGACCCGCACAAGCATCCGAGCTGCGCGTGAAATCCAATATCATCTGATCGCCTTTTATGGTCAGATCGAGTGCGATTTTCAGCGGTTCGTCTATAATCCCGTCATTGTCGAGATAATCTTCGGCTGAGTAGGTTCCATCCGGAAGATCCGAGATATTTGCCGCCATTAGTTTGGCCGCACGATTGCGCAGCTCTGTCAGGGCTTCAGACACGGTGAGGTCAGTGTATTCGTCCAGCAGAGCGTTCAAACGTTTTTCACCCAGTTCAAGCGCGTTGATCTGACCGTTCAAGTCACCATAAAGGCTTCCCGGCAGGCGGGAGTTGGCTTGCATGATGTCAACGATATCCTGACGCAGTTCACCCTTGCGGAACAGTTTAACCGGGGGAATCAGCATGCCTTCCTGAAAGCTTTCGGTCGCGACGGGGTTATAGTTGCCGGGGACGTTACCGCCCACGTCATGCCAATGGCCGACCGAGGCGAGATAGCAAAACACCTTGCCATCGCGATAAAGCGGGCGCACCAGACGAAAATCCGACAAATGGGTGCCGCCATCGTAGGGATCGTTGAAAATGTAAACATCGCCATCTGCCAGATCGCCGTCTTTCGCGGCCTTTTCAATCACTGCTTTTACCGCAAAAGACATCGCTCCGACAAAGATTGGCAGACCGGACTTCCCTTGCACCAGTGTTTCACCGGTTTCAGCGTGGTATAGCCCGTGTGAGGCATCGTGCGCTTCAGCGATAATAGGGTTGAAAGCGCTTCGAAACAGGGTTGCGTCCATTTCATCAGCGATCTGTTCCAGACGGCCCTTAAGAACCGCCAGAGTTACCGGATCAATCATTGCTATCCTCAAAGTTTTTAGCGTCATAACCGGCACCAAGGGCCAGCATATCGTTTGTGCCCAGCAAGGCATTCAGCCCATCAAAATCCAGCATCTGGCCCGTAAACGGTGTGTTGGTGCCATGGGCTTTCAGGCTGCTCAGATAGGCCTGCATGGTTTTGGCAATGGCCCGCACCATGCCGCCCGGAAAAATTGCCAGCGAAAAACCAATTTCAGCAAGCTCGCCTGCGTTCTTCTGTGGGGTTTTGCCACCTTCAACCATATTGGCCATCAGGGGCACGCGATTACCAAAGCGTTCGGCAATCTGACGCATCTGCGCCTCAGTCTGGGGTGCCTCGACGAATAACATATCAGCCCCGGCTTCGGCATAGCGTTCGGCGCGCTCAAGGGCTGCCTCAAAACCTTCAACTGCAATGCCATCGGTACGGGCAATGATCAGTGTGGTTTCGCTGCGGCGAGCGTCCAGTGCGGCCTTGATCTTGCCCACCATTTCACCAGTGCTGACCAGCGTTTTACCCGCCAGATGGCCGCAGCGTTTGGGTAGGGTCTGATCCTCAAGCTGGATGCCCGCGGCACCGGCACTTTCAAACAATCGAACGGTGCGCATCACGTTCAGCGCGTTGCCGAAACCGGTATCAGCATCGACCACTATACGCAGGGAATTGCGTTCGGTGATAACGGATAGGGTTTCTGCGACTTCAGACATGCCGACCAAGCCGATATCCGGGCGGCCAAATCTTGTGTAGGCGATGGATGCGCCTGAAAGGTAAGCAGCATGAAAGCCCGCCTGTTCGGCCAAAACTGCACCGAGCGCGTCAAAGACGCCGGGGGCTACGGCGACGTCTTTGCCGGATAACTGGTCTTTTAATGTTGGGTGGAGCGTCATTGATCTGCATCCTTTTTCGCCAGTTTCTTTTCCAGATGTTCAACCAGACCGCCGTCGATGACCATTTCCAACAGCTGAGCCGGCAACGGATCACAATTGTAGGTTTCGCCCGTGCTGTGGTTGGTGATCTTTCCTTTTGCCGGGTTTGTGGAAATCTGGTCGCCGGGGCGTATTTTTCCAGCATCTTCGCAAGCGAGCGCGACGACACCGAAATTCAGCGTATTGCGAAAGAAAATACCGGCGAATGACTTGGCCACCAGCGTGCGCACGCCAAGAAGTTTAAGCGCCTCCACCGCCTGTTCACGAGATGAGCCGATCCCAAAATTGCTGCCAGCAACGATCACGTCGCCCTTTTGAACATTGGGCGCGAAATTCGGGTCGACAGACTCAAGACAATGTTCAGCCAACGTCGAAAGCGGGCCTTTCATGTACAGGCCCGGGGCCAGAACATCCGTGTCGATATCGTCGCCGAAAACCCAGGCTTTGCCAGTATCGCTCATGCCATACCCCCGTTCAGAAACTCACGCGGGTCAGTGATGTGACCCGCGATGGCACTTGCCGCCACTGTATAGGGTGAGCCAAGGTAAACTTTGGAACTAACAGCCCCCATACGCCCCTGAAAATTCCGCGCGGTAGAGGATATACAGACTTCATCCTCTGCTAGAATGCCGGCACCGTAACCTGCACATGCTCCGCAGCCTGACGGCATCAGGATCGCACCCGCCTCTGTCAGGGCGGCCAACGTTCCGTCAGCGGCGGCGGCGGCTGTGATCCTTGTGCTGGCGGGGGCGAGCAAAAGACGGGTCTGGTTTGAGACTTTATGCCCCTTCAAAACCGATGCTGCCATGTGCAGGTCTTCCAATTTTGCCCCAGTGCAGGCCCCGATGTAGGCTTGATGCACGACCACGCCCTTATGTTCATCAACAGGCGCTGAATTGGCCGGGGAATGCGGGGCGGCCACATAAGGCGTAAGGGCTGCGGCATCCACCGCGTGGGTCGCCAGATAGGTCGCGTCGGCATCGCTTTGCCATTGTGCTGGATCACCTGCATCACCGCCAGCGGCACGAATATAGGCAGACGTGGTTTCGTCAGCGGCTATCAAACCGGCCTGCGCGCCCAGTTCGGCCGCCATATTACTAAGGGTCATGCGTTCGGTCATCGGCAGGTTGGCCACAGTATCACCGGTATATTCCACCACCTGGTATTCGGCACCTCCCATGCCGATCCGCGCACATAGGTGCAGGATAATGTCCTTGGCCGAGACGCCAACACCTAGGTCGCCGTTGATGTCGACACGCATGGTGCCCGGCGTTTTGACCCAGGTATGGCCCGTAACCAGAACACCCGCCATATCCGTTGCACCCACGCCAAACATGAAGCAGCCAAAGGCACCACCCGTGGGTGAATGGCTGTCGCCACCAACGACGAACATACCGGGCGACAAGTGGCCGCGTTCGGGCAGGACCACGTGGCAAATGCCTTGCATATCGTAGAAGTTGTCGATGCCGTTTTCGACCACCCATTTGCGGGTCATATCCAGAATGGCTGCCGACATCGCATCAACGGGCGGGACGAAATGATCGGTGATGACAACAACTTTATCGGGGTCCCACACTTTGGTACCCAGCCTGGTCAGGATCGGGTTCACCCGCCGTGGCCCGCCGCTGTCGTGCATCATTGCCAGATCGACATCACAAGTGACAAAATCCCCCGGTTTGACACTTTCGCGCCCGGCGGCTTTGGCGATGATTTTCTCAGCGAGTGTTGAACCCATAATTGTCACAGCCCCAGATAGGATTTTTTGAGGTCCGGATCGTCGATCAGATCGGTAGCCGCCCCCGACAGAACGACCGAGCCATTTTCCATCACATAGGCCCGATCCGCGATTTCCAGCGATTGCATGACGTTCTGTTCCACAAGAAATATCGCCAACCCTTCTTTGTTGAGGGACTGGATCAGGCCGAACATTTCCTCAACCAACAATGGCGAAAGACCCAGCGAGGGTTCGTCCAGTATCAACAAGCGCGGCTCGCTCATCAAGGCGCGACCGATGGCCAGCATTTGCTGTTCGCCACCGGAAAGTGTGCCCGCCAATTGGCCAAAGCGTTCTTTCAGCCGCGGAAAAATGGCGACGACTTTTTCGATATTTTCCGCGCGACGTTCTTTGCCCCGGCGATAGCTGCCAAGCTCAAGGTTTTCGCGAATGGACATGTTGGGGAAAATTCGACGGCCTTCAGGAACCTGTACAATCCCCAGATCAACGACGTCTTCCGAGCGCATGCCGGTGATATCCTGCCCCTCAAACAGGATTTGCCCGCCGGTGGGTTTATAAATCCCGGACAAATTGTTGTTCAGCGTCGATTTTCCGGCACCATTGCTGCCCAGCAAGGCTACGATTTCCCCGTCTGAGATGGTCAGATCTACCCCATGCAGCACTTGCATGTGGCCGTATCCGGCCTGGAGGTTTTTCAGCTCAAGCATTACCACCCCCCATTTTTGCGATACGTTCAGCGGCCCCATGGCCCAGATAAGCCTCGATTACTTCGGGAGAGCTGGTCACATCTTTGGGTTCACCTTCGGCAATCATGATCCCCTGATTGAGGACATAAGTGTAGTCCGACAGGCTCATCACTGCTTGCATCACATGTTCGATAAGAAAGATCGTCACGCCATTGTCGCGGATACCGCGAATGACTGGCAATAAATCGTGAATTTCTGTGGCGTTCAACCCGGCCATCACCTCGTCCAGCAACAACAGTTTGGGTTCGGTCGCCAAAGCACGGGCCAGTTCCAGACGTTTGCGGCCGGAAATGGTAAGATCGCCCGCAGATTGATCCAGCATGCCCTCCATACCGACCAGCTTGGCGACATCTGCCGCGCGGGCCAGCGCCTTTCTGCGACCCGCGATACGGGTGTGGGCCCCGACGGCGATGTTTTCGCGCACGGTCAGGCTGGTGAACGGTTGTACGACCTGAAAGGTCCGCACCAGGCCCTGCTGGCAAATCCAATGCGGAGGCTTGCCGGTGATGTCGCTCCCGTCGAAGGTCACACTGCCGCTATCGGATTTCAAAAAGCCCGCGATTATAGCAAACAGCGTGGTTTTCCCTGCCCCGTTCGGGCCGATCAGGGACACGATTTTGCCTTCGCTCACCGACAGGTTGGCGTCGGTGACAGCCTTGAGGCCGCCAAAGGTTTTGTTGATGCCGCGAACTTCAAGCATTGCGGTCTCCTGTCAGGCGCTTCCATGCCGCTTCCAACAAGCCGACCAAACCGCGTGGCAAAAAGGCAAGCACCAGAATAAGGATGACGCCAAACAGGATCAAATCAACGCCGGGCCGCCCGCCCAATGCCTGCCCGATGGTGGCCTTGGTCATTTCACCAACACTGTGGATAAAGAGAGATCCCAGCAACGGTCCAAGCAATGTGCCCAACCCGCCGATGATCGGGGCAAACAGGGCCTCCACCGATTTGGCAGGGCCAAAGGCAATGCCCGGCTCGATAAACAGGAATTTTTGCACATAATAAACGCCGCAGATTGCGGTGATTCCGGCAGACAGGCAAATCGCACCCATCTTGGCTTTGAATGCGTTTATCCCCAACGCCCTGGCCGCATCCTCGTTCTCGCGTACTGCGACCAATTGTGCGCCAAAACGCGACCGCTCCATCCATGCCGTCAGGCCGTAGGCCAGCAACAAGATGAAAAAGATCGTATAGTAAAACCCGTATTCAGACAGGAACGGCCCGGCAAAGTTGAACTGGAAAGTCGCGATTGCTTTTTCCGGGTCCTGATTGAGCGGCAACTGCACACCCTGTCCACCTTCGGTGATGGATTTGAGCGAGCGGGACAGGACCAAAAAAGCCTCGGCAAAAGCCAGAGTGATCAGGGCAAAATACGAGCCGCGCAGGCCGTAGCGAAAGCTAAGGTAACCAACGAAAGCCCCGACCAAAACGCCGCCGGAAATCGCAAACCACATGGCAATCCACGGGCTGAAGCCGAATTTGACTTGCAGCAGTGCCTGAATGTAGGCGCCGGTTCCAAAGAATAGTGCATGGCCAAAGGAATATTGCCCACCATACCCGGCAAGGATATTCCAGCCTTGGCCCAAGACGGCAACAAACAATGTCATTTCCAGAAATTCGATCCAGCGGGCAGAATGCAGGAAAAGGGGAACAACAGCCAAGGTTATTAGCAGAAGGATCCAGCCAAAAAGGCGTGTGCGTTCGTTCATAACCTAGGCTTCCTTACGATTGCGCGCCAAATAGGCCGGTTGGCCGGAACAGCAGAACCAGGATGAAGATGACTGAAATGGTTATGACGCCAAGGCTTTCGCCCAGATAAAGTCGCCCCAGTTGTTCGGTGATGCCAATCAGGAAACCACCGACCAGTGCGCCGACAAAGCTGCCCATGCCGCCAAGAACGACAACCGTGAACGCGATCAGAACGAACAGGCTGCCGATCTGTGGATGCACTGCATAGGTTGGCACCAAAAGACTGGCCGCCGCCGCGACACAAGCCACGCCGATGCCGAAGGTCACGGCAAATATGTGCTCAACATTGATACCCATCAACTGCGCGCCCTGCCG
>PIVL01000526.1 GCA_003354145.1 Paracoccaceae bacterium | reverse complement strand
TCGCGCCCGTTCGGGCGCCGAGTGCCCATTCGTGCTTCCATGCGCTCCTTCGAGCCTCCCGTAGAACCCCCCCCATGCTTCCCGTGGCGCGCTTGGGCCGCCTCCCGCGCGCGCTATGGCTACTTCGGGCTTCGCGGTCCTCGTTCGTGCCTCCTAAAGCCCGTTCGGGCCCCTCGCTGCTCATTTGAACATATTGGGGCTCGTTTGGGTGTCCTGTAGGCCGCCGCGGGGTCCCCCGGGGCCCCCGGTGGACCCCAGGCGACCCCGAGGAGACACCCGGGGCTGCCCCCGGGGATCCCCCGGCCCTATGGGAACACCTAGTGACTCCCGGGGGACCACGCGGGACCCCCGGGGGACCCCGCGGGGACGCCGGGCGACGCCTGGGGACACCACCGGACGCCCGGGTACCCCTAGGGGACTCCGGGGGACACCCGCGGACCCGCCGGGCATACCCGGGGGGACCCCAGGCGACCCTCCGGAGACCCCCCAGGGGATCGCCAGCGGTCCCTTGCGCCGCACGTGCCGCGCCATGCCTCGCGTGTGCCGTGCCTGTGCCCTGCCCTTGCGCTGCATGTGACCTGCCTGCGCCGCGCGCGTGCCTCACCTGTGCCCTGCCCGCGCGCCGCCTGTGTCGCGCCCGTGTCCTACCCGCGCCCTGTTCTGCCCTAGCCGTGATCTGGCTGTGCGCCGCCTGCGCGCTGTATGTGCCCCGCAGCTGCACAGTCCGTGCACTGCCTGCGCTCCGTGTGTGCCCGGCCTGTGATCTGCTCGTGCCCTTCCTGCCCGTGCGCGGCTGTGCCCTGCCTGTGCCTCGCCCGTGCCTCGTCTGTGCTCCGTCCGTGCGGTGTTGTGCGCTGTCCGCGCTCTGCCTTTGCCCAGTGCCCGGTTGTGTCCTGTTCGCGAACTGCCCGTGTCCCGTCTGTGCCGCGTCTGGTCGTGCCTATGCCCTGCCTGTGGCAACCCGTGTCGTTCCTGCGCCCTGTTTGTGCGCCGCCTGCGCGCTGCCTGCGCGCTGCCCGTGCCTTGCCGTGCCCTACCTGTGCGAGGTGCGTGCTGCGCTCGCGGCCTACCTGTTCCACGCATGTGCCCTGCGTGCTCGCTGCCTGCGCGCTACCTGTGCTGTGCCCGTGTCCCGGTTGTGCCTTGCCCGTGCCCTACCGGTGCCCTACGTGTGTTCTACCTGCGCGCCGCCTGCGCCTTGGTGTTCGCTGCCTGTGCCCTGTATGTGCGCTGCTTGTGCCCGCCCGTGCTCAACATGCGCGCTGCGTTGCCCCTCCCGTGCCGTGCGTGTGAACTGACCGGTGCGGCAAAAACGCGGGACGTGCGCGGAACGGGACACGAGGTCAGGACCGTGGGGGCCGCGCTCCGTCAGTCGTGGGCCGGTTGAGTGGGCCCCACTGCCCGTGTCCCGTCTGTGCCGCGTCTCGCCGTGCCTGTGCCCTGCCCGTGGCGACCCGTGCCGTTCCTGTGCACTGTTTGTGAGCCGCCTGCGCGCTGCCTGTGCGCTGCCCGTGCCTTGCTGTGTGCTACCTGTGCGCGGTGCGTGCTGCGCCCGCGGCCTACCTGTCCCACGCACGTGCCCTGCGTGCTCGCTGCCTGCGCGCTACCTGTGCCGTGCCCGAGCCCCCGTTGTGCCTTGCCCGTGCCCTACCCGTGCCCCGCGTGTTGTTCTAGCAACGCGCCGCCTGCGCCCTGGTGTTCGCTGCCTGTGCCCTGTATGTGCCCTGCTTGTGCCCACCCGTGCTCAACCTGCGCGCAGCCTTACCCCTCCCGTGCCGTGCGTGTGAACTGGCCGGTGCGGCAAAACCGCGAGACGCGCGCGCGGAACGGGATCCGAGGTCAGGACCGTGGAAGGCCGCGGTCGGTCAGTCGTGGGCCGATTGGGTGGGCCCCATCAATGGGGCCCACGCGTAAGTCCGCTAGTGTATATGTATAAGTATATGTATAGGTGTGTAGGTGTGTAGGTGTATAGGTGTATGTGTATGTGTATGTGTATGAG
>PIVL01000213.1 GCA_003354145.1 Paracoccaceae bacterium | reverse complement strand
ACTTCAAAGGCGAATGGGTCTATTTCTTTGTCACAACATCAGAGCAATAGAACTACTGGCAACCGCCCGCCGCCCAGTTCTTGAGGTTGCGTTTCAATGCTCCGCCGAACGGGTGTTGTTTGTCCAGAGATCGCTGCATGTTCAGACTCAGATAAACATTGGCCTGTTCGCACAACCGTTCGGCGTTCCACTGGTGGCAATTACTGCAAGTTTTGCCTTTCCAGTATTCCTCGGGCAGCCCTTCGACCGGTGGATACAACGGTGACTC
The DNA here is from genome assembly GCA_003354145.1 of Paracoccaceae bacterium. Taxonomy (GTDB): domain Bacteria; phylum Pseudomonadota; class Alphaproteobacteria; order Rhodobacterales; family Rhodobacteraceae; genus NORP181. The sequence goes on along the minus strand of PIVL01000213.1, from coordinate 7,862 downwards.
TCCAATCATTTTGGCAATCGTTTTACCCGAAATTTCTGGAACTTCGGATACCAATGGAGATTCAAACGTGACGATCCCCGCAGGAATGTCTGTCGTCGGCAGCGTTGACTCTGATTCGGCCTCGGCCACAGGCACACCCTCTCCGACGGGGTCTTGTCCTGATTTCAGCCGCAACGCTGTCAATTCTTGTTCGGCAAATTCGCTGAAAATTCCGTCTGGAAAAGCTTGTAAATAGGCATCGTAGCCAGCAACGGTCGCATCGGCTTGTGCAGCTTCAAACATCTTTTGCTCTGCATCAGACGGCGTGTCAGCCGCAACGGAAGGTTCGGGTTTGGTTCCAAGTTTCAGCTCTTGCTCCATCACAGAAGCCAGCAGGCTGCGCGCTTCGTCTGCATAAGTACCTTCGGGATAGCCACGAAGAAACAGCATCAACTGCACCGGATCGGCCGTGGCCTGAACCGATTGCCACAACTGCTTTTCCTGCAACTCTTCGACCGTCATCTGCACTGCTTCGGTGAACATAAAGTCGCTGGTCAACGAAGATGAATCCCACGGTGTTTGCTGTCCGCCAGTCCTTTCCAGAACTTCAATCCGAACCTGTTTGAACATCTGCTCAATGGCCAGGCCCGGTGTTTTCATCTGGTCTGCCATGGCGCGGGTGAAAGGGCTGTTTCCCTCAAGCCCATCAAGCGCCACAGCACCTGGTGCGGTAGCATAGGCAAGAAATGTCCCGGTTGGTGCCTGCATTTCAGCCAGACCATTTTCGTTGAATTCCAAAATGTCGCTGAAAGGGTTGTTACGACAGGCATCCAAAATCACAATGTTGGTTTTATTGCGGGCAGAAAACATCTGGCGCAACACCGACTGCGCCTCGACCGCAACCAAATCAAGATCAGCCGCATCGCTTAGCGCAGTATCCACCGGCAGCAGATAGTTGGTGCCAAAACTCTGGACACCGTGACCAGCGTAATAAAACAGCCCGGTCGCATCGGTCCCGGCCTCGCGTAAATCACGCCCGAATTGTGAAATGCCACGTTTCATATCGATCTGGGTGGCATCAATCAGCCTCGTGACCTTAAACCCCAGCGCCGACAGAGTGTCCCCAATAGCCCGCGCATCATTCGCCGGATTGTCCAAAGGCGAGACGGTTCCATATTCTGAGTTACCGATAACCAGCGCCAAACGTTCTTCGGCCCGAACTCCGCTTGTGGTTAGCAGCAGAATCACGGCCAAAAAGCCCATCAGCGCATTGTGAAATTTGTTCTGCAAAGTAAGTAAAGTAAGTAAGGACAATCCTGCATTCCTGATCTGGTCCCCTGACGTGATCCAGAGGTACGTTAAAAACATGCATATAGCACTAAATATTGGTCAAAATTTGTCGTCCGCTGTGAAAACTATCGCTTTTCTTATCCAATGGCGCAAGTTTCCTGTTACTCTCGACTTCAAGTCATATTCGTTTTGTTCATTCGCCAGACGCTTAACCTATTGAGGATACCATGATATATTTTCTTGCTCGCAGTGTATTTGCATCAGTCCTTTTGGCCAGCTGGTTCGCCTTGATGGCCGCCACCGTCGCACAGGCCCAAAGCGCGGACCCCTTTGAAAACGGCTGGACATTGGATGCCGAAAATTCCGAACTTAGGTTCATGTCGGTCAAAAAAGGTAGCCTAGCCGAGACCAACACATTTGCCACCCTTAGTGGGTTGATAACTGACGAAGGCCAAGTGCAGGTAAGGGTTTTGCTGGATTCGGTGGATACGAATGTCGACCTGCGCAACGTGAGAATGCGGTTCCTGTTTTTTGAAACTTTCCTGCACCCCGAGGCGACGATCACGGCGCAACTTGATCCAACATTGCTGACCGATTTACATTCCACACGGCGCAAGATGGTTGACTTAAACTACACACTGTCGCTGCACGGCGTATCGCTCGAAAAAACCGCCGAAGTTGCAGTGACCCTGATGAGCAATGATCGCGTGACTGTATCGGCCACAACGCCAATTGCCATCACCCTGTCAGAATATGGTCTGGAAACTGGTCATGGCAAATTGCAAGAGGCCGCAAATGTTGTGATCGTGCCGCTGGGCATCGTCAGCTTTGACTTTGTGTTCGACCGCTCGAGCCCTGGCACGCCACCTGTTTTGGCCGATGTTATGACACCTGTTGCACCGGGGTCTGCAGCCCTTGAAACCAAAGGCAATATGGGCCGCGAGGAATGTGTCGGCCGTTTTGAAATCCTGTCCAAAACCGGCAACATCTATTTCGCTTCGGGCAGTGCTGTTCTCGCCAACAAAAGCAAACCTTTGCTCGACAACCTTTATGACATCGTCAACCGCTGCCCTGATCTTGCTATCGAAATTGGTGGGCACACGGATTCAGACGGCAAGTCAGGATCCAACAAACGCCTGAGCGAACGCCGCGCCAATTCAGTAAGCGCCTATCTGGTGGCAAAGGGAATTCCGGCGGATCGGATGATTAATGTTGGATACGGAGAAGACCAACCGTTGGTGGCCAATGACAGCCACGCCAACAAAGCCAAGAACCGCCGGATCGAATTCTCGGTTCTAAACTGACGTCAGCTTATGTCCCGGCTGGTAATCTATCCGGGGCATTTCAGGCAAAAACTGAGCTTCATCTTGCCTGTGAAATAGTCATCCACGAGGCGTGGACAAATCTCAGGCTCACCGGCACTCTGGCCCGACTCACAATTTGGGGGCTTTGGGGGCCGTGTCATGACACCATTCTCGGTTTTGGATCTATCGCCAGTCCCCGCGGGGCTGACAACAACCGATGCGTTACGCAACACCTTGGACTTGGCCCGCCATGCCGAAAGCTGGGGCTATCATCGCTATTGGATGGCCGAGCATCACAACATGTCAGGCATCGCCAGCGCCGCCACATCCGTGCTGATCGGCCATGTGGCCGGAGGCACATCGACAATCCGCGTTGGCGCCGGGGGCGTTATGTTACCCAACCACGCGCCACTCATCATTGCCGAGCACTACGGAACACTGGCCACGCTTTATCCAGGCCGCATCGACCTTGGCGTAGGTCGCGCACCCGGGACAGATATGGCGACGGCCCGTGCATTGCGAAGGACATTGGACGGGGGCGACGGATTTCCGAATGATGTTGTCGAACTGCTGGGCTATTTTGCCGATGCTCCCCCCAACCCTCAGGTTCGGGCCTTTCCCGGCATCGGTACCCAATTACCAGTCTGGATACTTGGGTCTTCTCTGTATGGTGCCCAACTGGCGGCGCATCTTGGATTGCCATATGCGTTCGCTTCACATTTCGCGCCCAGCGATCTGGAGCAGGCACTAAAGGTATACCGCCAAACATTCCGCGCGTCTGAGCATCTGGACAAGCCGCGTTTCATGCTGGCAATCAACGTGTTCGCCGCGACGGATGATGCGACCGGAATGCGGTTAAAATCGTCGATGCAACAAGGGTTCGCCAATCTGCGCAGTGGACGCCCCGGACCTTTGCCGACGCCCGTAGACCGAATCGAAGATCACTTGGACCCGGTGACCTTACGAATGGTCAATCAGGCGCTGTCTTGTTCTGCTGCTGGCTCACCGGAAACTGTAGAGAAAGAGCTGCGCGCTTTGCTGACCCGCTATGAGCCAGATGAAGTTATCCTGACAGGGCAAATTCATGATCATTCCGCTCGATTGCGATCATTCGAGATCGCAGCCGGGATTTTGAGCCATATCGAGTAGAAAACTTAAAGCAAACAGATGTGGCAACACTAAAACTTTGGGACTGGCCAAACAGCGTGGGTTTCACCCACCCTACGCCAAGTGCTATCCGGTGCAATGACAGCCTACAGGTTTTGAAAAGGGATTAATCTATTGTTTACCGCTACATTGCTTTGCGCGCCGACAAACCGCCTCGTGGACCCGGCACTTGTTGATTCTCTGCGCAATGCCTGGGGCGGCGGCGATGCGGTATGGCTCGCGATGGACGAGGCGGCGGAATTTACCATTGGTCGGGCGCCTGACAATCAATGGGATGTATGGGCCGACCTTCAGAAACTGGGTGTCGATCTGGTGATCCAACCAACTGTCGGTCGGCGTAAGAAGATGCTTTTGGCAGACATGGACAGCACCATGATCGAGCAGGAATGCATAGATGAGTTGGCAGACGAAGCCGGAGTCGGTGATCATGTGCGTGACATCACTGCACGTGCAATGAATGGCGAGTTGAACTTTGAAGCGGCTTTGATCGAGCGCGTGGCGCTATTGGGTGGCCTGAGTGAGAGCGTCATTGGCGCAGTTCTCGCGAACCGGATCACCCCCATGCCCGGTGGCAAAGCGCTGTTGTGTACGATGAAAGCCAACAAAGGTTATTCGGTGCTGGTGTCGGGTGGGTTTACCGCATTCACGCGTTCGGTCGCCGCGCAATTGGGGTTTGACGAAAATCGGGCCAACCGGTTGCTAGCGAAGGACGGCGTCCTGACCGGAAAGGTGGAAATGCCCATTCTGGGCCGTGCCGCGAAGGTCGACGCGTTAACGCAGATTACGACGCGGTTGGGATTAACCGAGGCGGATGTGCTGGCCGTGGGTGATGGTGCCAATGATCTGGGCATGTTGGAGCGCGCCGGAACCGGAGTGGCGCTGCATGCCAAACCGTCTGTTGCAGCGCAATGTGATGTGCGGATCAACTTCGGTGATTTGACGGCTTTGCTGTATTTGCAGGGCTATGCGCAAGACGAATTTACGGCTTGCTAAAATTAACATTTCATTTAATTAACATTTATGTTAATAAGTATGCATGACTACTCTGACTTCAACCTTCTCGGCACTATCGGATTCAACCCGCTTTGGGATTGTCGAACATTTGATGGATCATGGAGAGGCCCTTGCTGGTGAACTCGTACTGGGCTCGGGTATCTCTGGCCCGGCGATTTCGCGTCACTTGAAGATATTGCGCGATGCCGGATTGGTCTCAGCCCGTGCAGTGGGAACCAAACGCTATTATTCCGTACACTCTGATGGATTGCGGGCAATTGCCGACTGGACTTCGTCACGGCGAGCATTTTGGGATTCCAGTCTGGACCGGCTGGAAGCGGCAATTTCACTGGATGAGGACACACGCAAATGACGGATTTAAGCCTTGAGCGTGAGTTCAGCATACCAGCGGATCGATTGTTTGACTGGATCAGCAGTAAAGGCAAAGTGCTGCAGTGGTTTGGTCCCGAAGGCATGAATGTACCGGATTCAGAGCTGGATTTCAGCCAAACAGGACCGTGGTATGCGGTTATGGCCAACGACACCATGAGTGTTAAAGTTTCCGGTCATGTGACACATGTCGACCCACCCCGGTCTGTCGGATTTACCTGGGGCTGGCATAACAAAGACGGAACGCGTGGGGTGGAAAGCCATGTAACGATGACCATCGTTCCAACACAGGCAGGCGCACGTTTGCAACTGGATCATCGTGATCTGGATAATAGCGAACAATCGGCACGGCACGAACAGGGCTGGATTTCGACGTTTAACAAATTGGCGTCGGTGATTAGTTAATTTTTAACCAAGGAGACAGAGAGATGGCACAATTTATTTTTGCATATCATGGTGGAAAATCACCTGAGACACCTGAAGAAGGCGAAAAAGTCATGGCCGCGTGGGGCGCATGGTTTGGGGGTCTGGGCGATGCTATTGTGCAGCCCGGTGCTCCATTGGGCATGTCCAAAACGGTCAACGGTTCAGGCGTTACCGATGATGGCGGAGCCAACCCGGTCTCGGGCTATTCTGTTGTCGATGCCGCCGACATGGATGCGGCCGTGACGATGGCCAAAGGCTGCCCAATGGTCGTGGATGGCAGCGGATCAGTTGAAGTTGCTGAACTGCTTGAGATGTAAAGATTGGCTGAAAATGGCGGATCAGCTAAACCGCCATTTTCATAACCCATCGTGGTTTTGATCTATCTAAGTGCTTTGGCTGGTTTAATAATTCCAACAGGATTGTTGCGTCGGCTTAGAATTGGTGCGTTCATATACTTCAATGTCGCCGGATGATCTGCATCCAACACACCCAACCCCACCAAAATTGCCGCAATCGTGCATTCGCTGGCGCGGGTTGTTCCGTCAGCAATTTTCACAGCAACCCCCATGCGTTTTTCGGGGATGATGGCTATAAACACCGCCTCGGCCCCAGTTTTGATGGCGACACGCCCCTCCATTGCTCGCATCAGATTGGTACAGGCCCGCCCCTCGCCCGCGACAAGATCAGGATGCAACGTCATGGCATCAACCAGGCGCACAGCAGCCTGACTTGCCCTGTCATTGCGATCAGCGGCAGATGCAAACCACGCCATAGCGCGCGCCAGGGCCTGAACTGTCGTAGAAAAATTCGGCGCCGAGCAGCCATCAATGCCAAATCCGGCGCTGACCATGTCTGTGGTTTCTTCAAATGCGTTAAGGCATGCCTGCTGCACCGGATGAGCGATATCAATATACTCGGGACCGCCCCCCATGTGTTGATTGAGTGTGAGGAAACCGGAATGTTTGCCAGAACAATTGTTGTGATACTGGCAAGGGGATTCATAGGACCTGATCAGCCCTTCGTGGGCCTCTCTGTTTTTGGGATCTTGCGGGCCACAGCGAAAAGCATCGTCGTCCAGCCCCAGTAAATCAAGCCATTTTCTTACACGGTCGGTATGTATCGCCGCACCGCTATGGGATGCGCAGGCCAGTGCCAGTTGCTCTTTCGTCAGCCCGTATTTGTCTGCGGCTCCAGACGTTATCAACGGCAAAGCCTGTATCATCTTAGAGGAGCTGCGCGGGTAAATTACCGCCTCTGGATCACCCCATGAACGCACAACTTGCCCCGTATCATCACAAACAACAGCATGGCCTAAATGCTGGCTTTCCAGCAGGTCGCCACGCCAAACTTCGGTCATAAGAACAGGTTGGGTCATAATTCGCCTCAAATTTTGGCGAATTCCCGCCAATCGGGCTTTCGCACATGGCGCTAGTTACGTAAGTATGCTTGTGTCGGCAAGCAACAGGGCCCGAAAACAGGACGATCCGAAAAGGATCGCAGGCAGCTCTGAAAATTGAGGTTAAGGTCAGTCTGGAGGCTGAACAAAATGGGACTAAAACACACCCGAATTATCGCAGGGCTTTGCATGTCCGCGATGGCCACAACAGCGTATTCACAAACGGAAAGCACCAATCGGGTCTCGTCCAATACGGACTGGAGCGTATTCACAGAGGAAAACCCCAAGGAATGTTGGAGTGTTTCCGCGCCCAAAGAAACCGTGAACACCCGTGGTGGGCGCGTGGTTTCCGTGAATCGTGGCGACATTCTGTTGATGGTGTTTTATCGTCCTGAAGCCAAAGTAAAGGCGCAGCTGACCTTTACCGGAGGTTATCCCTTTGCCGAAGGCTCTAGTGTGACGCTAGATGTTGGGGACAGCACGTTCGAGTTGTTTGTTAAAAACGAGATTGATCCCAAAACCAAAGAAAAAGTTGGCTGGGCCTGGCCTGCATCAGAAAGCGACGACGCCAAGGTTGTCACCGCCTTAAAGCGAGGGTCACAGGCAACTTTGACAGCAAGATCATCGCGAGGCACCCAAACCAAAGACACGTTTTCGCTACTGGGCTTTACGGCTGCGATCGAGGATGCCGAGAAACGTTGCGGAGGCTGAAAACGTGAGCGTGGGTTTTCACCCACCCTACGCCTGACAGGTTTGTTTTGATTTCGGTGCGAAACCCTGTATAGGGGCGATCTGCTTTGTAGAATGCCAATAGCTATAGGAAATCCGATGTCCGCCACGGCACCGATCACACAGGATGTGATGACCATCCCCCGTAAGTTGCCCGATGGGCCGATTAACCTTGTCGGGTTGACGCG
>PIVL01000525.1 GCA_003354145.1 Paracoccaceae bacterium | reverse complement strand
GACGTCGCGGACGCAAGGTCGTTCATTTCCGCCAAAGTCACGGTAAGACCCCGGCCCGCTGCATCACGGGCAATACCGCAGCCGTTGATGCCACCGCCTATGACGAAAATGTCGACTACATGATTTTGCCTTACTGACGACAAAACGGCCCCCTTACCTTCTGATAATTGTGGGTCACAATATGCCGCAAGCGAACTATATCGGTCAACGCTATACTTCGTTTTGGCTCGCTTTTACTAAATCGTTAATATTCTGAGAGTTACATAGGGTTCTTGAGCGACCCCAAATAGAACGTCGATTCTCCTTCGTAAATACGTGTTTAGCTAGTATCCGTTGATGTTCTTTCGACACACCGACTCTCTTTTTTATTGCAGATTGGATCCGCCATTTGCGATATCACGGTTGCTCCTTGCCAATTCGAATTCAATCGAACATACTCGAACCTCGCAACAGGAGACTGAAATGGTTCAAAGTTTCAGAGAACGCGACATTCTTGAAATTGCCCGAAATGAAGGGAAAGTGACCGTTGAGGGCCTGGCCTCGCGGTTCGGAGTGACCGTTCAGACGATCCGGCGCGATTTAGGCGATCTTGCCGATCAGGGAAGGCTGGAGCGTGTGCACGGAGGGGCTGTTCTGCCGTCGAGTGTGGCCAATATCGGTTACGAAGATCGGCGTGGTCTGCATGATACGGCCAAGGATGACATTGCCCGCAGGTGTGCTCAGGCAATTCCCAACGGTGCCTCATTGTTTTTGAACATCGGCACCAGCACCGAGGCTTTGGCAAGCGCTCTGCTGTACCACCAGGATATTATGGTCGTCACGAACAACTTGAACGTAGCCAACATTCTGGCAGCCAATTCCGATTGCCAGATCGTCATTGCCGGCGGCACTCTGCGACGCTCCGACGGTGGCATAGTCGGAAGCATTGCGATCGAAACGATTGAGCAATTCAAGGTGGACATCGCCGTAGTCGGGTGTTCCGCCTTGGACGAGGACGGTGACTTGCTTGACTTCGACGTTCAAGAGGTCAGCGTCAGCAAGGCGATTATCCGTCAGTCCCGGAATACATTTTTAGTCGCCGATCACTCAAAATTCCAACGCAACGCTCCGGTGAGAATCGCCTCTCTGCGGGATATTTCAACGATTTTCACCGACAAACCGCTGTCAAAGGAGCTGACGTTGAAATGCTAGGAATGGGGTACATCCATTCAAACCGAATAGGGTAGATATGCATTTTGGGTAGTGTCAGACAAATTCGAATTCGTCTTTTTCAGGTCCATAGGACTGCGATTTCGAACCGCCGTGTGGTTTCATTAATAGAGCACAAACAGGCTCTCTCACCAGGGCACAAGCCTGCAGAAACCTACTTCGCTTGATCTCAGTCCAGCTCTGACCATGGCCAGGGTTTGACCTCGCTTGCGGCCGTTTGGTATCTTGCGGCCTTGGCCACCCAGATACCCAAGTCTGTTCCAAAGTCCGCCAGGCGTTCGTTCGGCTGTTTGTTGTTCACCAGCATCACGACAAACTGAATAACCGTCGCAACGCCAAGTACCGTTTGCGCGAGCGAGATCATGATTGCGATCAGCAGCATGTACAGCAACCGTAGTAGCATACTATCCGGATGCTCAGGCTCAAACTGCTCACCATGCAGACGCCCCTCAATTTTCGTTTCGTCGTTGTCCATTATCTCAGTCCCCGCATCTATTGCTGATCCCACGCAAAACAAATCACCTGCAAACATTACGGGCATTGCGACCGTATTGCTATAAAGCACGTCAAAAGCGGCTTTTTGTCAGGATGCTCTGGGCAATTATCCTACAATGGACCTGCAAGGCGATCCAGACAGCGTCAGAAACCGCAGGTTCCTGAATTGAAAACGACCGTCTTCAAAAACAGGTAATTAGACCGACAGAGTTTCATTTCCAAGCAAATGTCGGCTGATCGTAGTGTGCAGCGCGAGTTGATACCCCGCGCAAAGCGACTTCTCTGAACTGATAAAGAATG
>PIVL01000212.1 GCA_003354145.1 Paracoccaceae bacterium | reverse complement strand
CCGGGTTCTCAATTGCCTTTATCGCCATCATTGCTGACCGGGTTATTCTGGCCAGCGCGCGCAAGGCACGCATACGTTATGGGCTGGAGTCGGTACATGTCTGACGCAATGAACCGCATCAACGCTTTGCCAATCTGGACCGGGGGCATCAGCGCAGAGCCGCTGGATGGAGGCATTACCAACGTCAATTATCTGGTCACGGATGAACAGGCCAAATATGTCGTACGGCTGGGCGCGGATATCACCGAACACCATGTCATGCGGTTCAACGAACTTGCCGCCAGCCGTGCCGCCCACACCGCTGGGTTATCGCCTGCCGTGATCCATGCCGAGACCGGGCTGACGGTCATTGAGTTTATCCAAAGCCATACGCTGACCGAGGCAGACGTGCGCAGCCTGGGAATGCTTGAGCGAATTGTGCCATTAGTCCGCAAATGTCATGTTGAACTTCCCAAACATCTGCGCGGGCCGGCGCTGATATTCTGGGTATTTCATGTGATCCGCGACTATGCGGCGACTTTGCGGATGGGCAATAGTCCGTATAACCCACAACTGCCCGAACTGCTGGACATCAATGAAAAACTTGAAGCCACGGCTGGTCCTTTTGACATCGTGTTCGGCCATAACGATCTGCTGGCAGCCAATTTTCTGGATGATGGCCGACGACTGTGGCTGATTGATTGGGATTATGCCGGCTTCAATTCGCCTTTGTTTGATCTGGGCGGATTGGCCTCAAACAACGGGTTGGACGAAGCGCAGGAAACGCACCTGCTAGAGCTTTATTTTGACGCCCCGGTTACCGATGATCTTTTGCACCGCTACAGCGCGATGAAATGCGCGTCACTCCTGCGTGAAACGATGTGGAGCATGGTGTCAGAGCAGACATCAAATCTTGACGTTGATTTTGCGGCATACACTGCAGAAAACAGTGGCCGCTTTTGGCGCGCCTATGACACTTTCAAACAATCCTGAGGCTAGCCCCATGAAATCCCTTCCGAAATCCTCAAAGGTGGTCATTATTGGCGGCGGAATCGTTGGATGCTCGACCGCTTATCATCTGGCCAAAATGGGCGTGGAATGCGTTCTTCTTGAACGTAAGAAACTGACATCCGGCACGACATTTCATGCCGCCGGACTGGTCGGGCAATTGCGCAGCAACGCCAATATCACCCAGCTTTTGGGCTATTCCGTTGATCTTTATAACAAGATTGAGGAGGAAACCGGCCTTGGCACCGGCTGGAAAATGAACGGTGGCTTGCGGCTGGCCTGCAATCAGGATCGCTGGACCGAGGTAAAGCGTCAGGCCACCACTGCGCATTCGTTTGGGCTGGAAATGGAGCTGCTGACGCCGAACGAGGCGCTGGAATTATGGCCGCTGATGAACATCGACGATCTGGTGGGGGCTGCGTTCATGCCGACCGATGGGCAGGCCAATCCGTCCGACACTACACAGGCACTGGCCAAGGGAGCGCGGATGGGCGGGGCGCAGATATTCGAGGACACCAAGGTCACTGATATCGAGATTGAAAGGGGTGTTATCCGGGCTGTGATCACCGATCAGGGCCGTATCGAATGCGAACGGGTGGTGCTTTGCGCCGGACAATGGAGCCGGACGTTTGCGGCGCGGTTTGGCGTCAATGTGCCGCTTGTGTCGATGGAGCATCAATACATGGTGACCGAGGCGATTGCGGACATGCCCTCCAATCTGCCAACGCTGCGCGACCCGGATCGACTGACGTACTATAAAGAAGAAGTTGGCGGGCTGGTCATGGGCGGCTATGAATCCAACCCGATACCATGGGCGGTGAATGGTGTTCCCAAGGACTTTCATTATACGTTGCTGGAGTCCAACTTTGACCATTTTGAACCGTTGATGGAGTTGGCCCTGGGCCGGGTTCCGGCACTGGAAACCGCTGGTATCAAGACCTTGACCAATGGACCTGAAAGTTTCACGCCGGACGGAAATTTCATCATTGGCGAAGCGCCGGAATTGCGCAATTTCTATGTCGGGGCTGGCTTTAACGCTTTTGGCATCGCGGCCGGTGGCGGCGCAGGCATGGCACTGGCGGAATGGGTCGCAAATGGCGAGCCGCCATTTGATTTGTGGTCCGCCGATATTCGTCGCTTTGGCCGGCCGCATTTTGACACCGACTGGGTGCGTACCCGCACGATTGAGGCGTATGGCAAGCACTATACAATGGCGTGGCCTCATGAGGAGAATGCCAGTGGGCGGCCTTGTCGGAAATCGCCATTGTATGAGCTGTTGGCTGAACAAGGCGCCTGTTTTGGCGAAAAACTGGGCTGGGAGCGCCCAAACTGGTTCGCGGATGCAGCGCGGGGTGAAACTGCGCAGGATGTCTATGGGTTTGGCCGTCAAAACTGGTTTGATGCGGTAGGACGCGAACATAAAGCGGTGCGTGAGGCGGCGGTGGTCTTTGACCAAAGCTCATTCGCCAAATTCTCGCTGAAAGGCCCTGATGCGTTGTCAGCGCTGAATTGGATTGCCGCCAACGACGTGGGCAAACCGGTCGGATCACTGATTTACACACAGATGCTGAATGACCGGGGAGGCATCGAGTGTGACCTGACCGTCGCGCGGATTGCCGAGGATGAATATTACATCGTCACTGGCACGGGCTTTGCAACGCATGATTTTGACTGGATCAACCGCAACATTCCCGAAGGCATGAACTGCCAGTTGTTTGATGTAACATCAGCCAGTGCGGTGTTGTCACTGATGGGGCCAAAATCACGCGATATTCTGCAACAGGTGACGCGGGCAGATGTGTCTGGCGATGCCTTCCCATTTGCAACTACTCAAACCATCGGCATCGCCGGTTGCCCGGTGCGTGCCTTGCGCATCACCTATGTGGGTGAGCTGGGTTGGGAGCTGCATTTGCCCGTCGAATACGCCACCACTGTTTACACAGCACTGATGCAGGCCGGGGCCGAACATGGGTTGATCAATGCAGGCTACAGGGCAATCGAAAGCTGTCGTCTGGAAAAAGGCTATCGCGCCTGGGGCTCGGATATTGGAGCGGATCATACGCCGCTTGAGGCTGGGTTGGGCTGGGCGGTCAAACTCAAAAGCAACATTGCCTTTAAGGGGCGCGAGGCAGCAGCAGCGCAGAAACAAAACGGCCTGCGAAAAATGCTGGCCTGTTTCACGGTTGATGATCCCGATATCGTGCTGCTGGGCCGTGAAACCATCTATCGTAATGGCAAACACGCGGGTTGGCTGACCAGCGGTGGTTATGGTTACACCGTGGATAAATCCATCGGCTTTGGCTATGTGCGCGATAACGATGGCGTAGACCGGGACTATGTGGCCAATGGCGAATACGAACTTGAGGTCGCAACACAGCGCATTCCCTGCAAGGTGGAAATGGTTCCGCTTTACGATCCTCAGGTGATACGAGTGAAGGCTTAGTCAGAACAGGTTCTGCCAGCCACATCCTCTGACCAGCCGGGCGGAAATTCAGGAACCGTTCATTCGCGAGTCTGAAATCGACCCCGCAGATTACTATCGCGCGGCAATCATCCCAACCAGCGTTTCGGCTGCGTGATCAAGGTGATCAGACGAGAGAGCTTGTAACGTCAGACATGTGTCGCCCAGACCGTGCGATTGTTTGGCGTATCTTGGATCATAGTGATGCTCCATCAACCCGGCCGCCAATTGCTCAAACGTGCCATCCTGGGCATAGCCACGCCATTGCTCGATACGCTGGGATGAATGAACGCGGCTAAGTTTGTTGATGGTTTCCAAAAGCTTATCCTGATCCGCCGCGATCTCGGTATAGACCCGAGTCAGATAGCTTGCTCGCTCGGACAATGGTGCCTGAATCGTGATCCGAGGTGCTGAGCACATGGCTTTCCATAGCTGCGGTGGCAGGTTTATTTTGCCGACCTTGCTTGATTCCGCCTCGATCACAACAGGGCGCGAGGGATCAAGTGCTGCGATCTCGACCGCAAGCCTGCCTTCAAATGTCTTTTGGGTTGGTTGCCCTTGGGGCATTGCACCAAACAATGATCCACGATGACGGGCCAAACCTTCAAGGTCGATGATCTGGGTCCCAAGATCACGCAGGCGCGCCAGCAACTCGGTTTTCGCGGTGCCGGTATTGCCCGCCAATACCACCACCGGGGCCGGAAATTCCGTATTATAAAGCGCCTTGCTTACCAGCCGCCGATAACTGCGATATCCGCCATCCAGCAACTGAACCCGCCAGCCCACCTGCTTCAGGATAGTGGCGAATGACCCGGATCGCTGGCCTCCGCGCCAGCAATAGACCAATGGTTGATAACTGCCATCTTTGTCCGCCAGTGCGTTTTCAAGGTGAAGGGCGGCATTGCGCGCCACAAGTGCCGCGCCAATCTTGCGGGCACGAAACCGGCTCTCCTGTACATAAATTGTCCCGACGGTGGCGCGTTCCTCGTCATCAAGCACCGGCAGGTTGATCGCTCCGGGCAAGTGGTCTTTGGCAAATTCAGATGCACTGCGCACGTCGATGATCTGATCGAATGGCAGTTTATTCAAATCAGCAAGGCAGGTCAGTTCAAAATTCATGCCGGTTTCTACCGCAGCGGCGACGGGTCCGAAAGGGGTGGGAATCGGGTTTCCTTTTGTGGTGCGATGTGCTGCAGTCTGCCCATCAATATCGTTGGCGTGAAAGAGACCGATTGGCCCATCATCATGACCTTCCGCCGCGAACCCGCGCCAACGTTGAAGCCCTGGCTTGTCCGGTTTTTGAAACAACGCCGTTTGTCGCGGGGCCAAAACTAAGCCAACGCCGTGTTGCGGTCATATCAACGGCGGGCATCCATCGCCGCGACGACAAGAAATTCGCGATGAGTTCAACCGGTTTTCGCGAAGTCACAAGCGCAGATGACATCCTGATGAGCCATGTTTCGGTGAATTATGATCGCACTGGATATTTGCAGGATATCAACACGATCCTGCCTTTGGATCGGTTGGCTGAATTGGAAAGAAACGGTGTGATAGGGGCGGTGGCGGATACGCATTACTCGTTCATGGGGGCGACGGACCCCGCGGGTATGCAGCCAGATGCCGCACAAGTTGCCGGTATGCTCAAGGCAGATCAGGTCGATGCAGTGTTACTTGTTCCGGTCTGACCAAATTGTACGCGTGCCGTGTGTACGCTGGCGCACTATCTTGAAGTAGTGGGGATCGCCACGGTGGTGATCAGCCTGATCCGCCTGCATACCGAAAAAATCCGCCCACCAAGGGCGTTGTTTGTGCCGTTTGAATTGGGCCGCCCAATGGGGGACCCCAAGGATGCGGCAGGGCAGCGCGATGTATTGACCCGAGCGCTGTCTTTGTTGGATCATACCGGTCCTGAACCGGTGCTTGTGGATCATCCAGACCCTGTGGCCAGTTCTGCAGAGCCTCTTGGACAACTATTTGATGTGCCGACAGGCGCGAATCTGGTGCAGGAATTTGCCGTGATTCAAACAGCTTACGAAAAGTTCGTGGCCGACCATGGCAGCACGAGTTTTGGTGTTGGTGATATGACTCCAAACGAGGTCGTCGCGGCGATCAGTGGGCTGTTGGATGGTGCCACTGACGGTAAACGAATACCCAGCAAACAGCTTCGGTTTATGGTTGATGATCTCAAGTCGCTGTATTTTGAGGCAGCCTGTCAGGGCCGCGATGCGTTAACGTCTGAGCAATTGGGAAATTGGTTCTGGCGGTCTACTGTTGCGGGCAAGGCAATTGCAGAGTTGAGGTCTGAATTTATGGCCAGCGACGACAAGGGCCGCAGGGCAATTGCAAACTTCATGGTGCCGGGTCTGTGGGTGGATAAGTTGAAGCTGTAGGCCTAGTCAGAAACGGTGATCCCGGTGCCTTTGGTGATCTGGCCAATAATGCCAGCTGACGCGTACCCTTGCTCGTGAAACATCGCCAATATGTCGCTCGCCTGATCTGCCGCAACACTGACCAGCAATCCGCCTGACGTTTGCGGATCAAACAGCAGATTGCGAAGCCAGTCGGGCAGGTCCGCGGGAAGTGTGACGTTGACACCAAAGGCGTCACGGTTTCGGGTTCCGGCGCCGGTGTTCAGACCCGACTTGGCAAAAGGAATGGCGCAATCAAGCAACGGCACAGCGTTCAGATCAAGCGTTGCTGCAAGGCCCGAGCCCTGGCACATTTCCGTAAGATGCCCCAGCAGACCAAAGCCGGTCACATCGGTCATGGCATGCACCTCAGTGAGAGCTGCAAAGTCTGCGCCGATTGAGTTCAGTTTGGTGGTGCTGGCGATCATCTGTGCATAGTCATCGTCCGATAAATCGCCACCTTTAAAGGCGTTGCTCAGAATGCCGACTCCCAGTGCCTTGCCAAGAATAAGAACATCACCAGCTTGCGCGGTGCAATTGCGTTTGACCTGATCAGGATGCACCATCCCAACAACTGCCAAGCCGTAAATCGGCTCGGGGCTGTCAATAGAATGCCCGCCACCTACAATGATCCCGGCTTTGGCGGCCATATTCGCGCCACCTGCCATGATTTTGGCAATCACGTTGGTGGATATTTTCCCGGTTGGCATCCCCGCCACGGCCAGCGCAAACATAGGCCGCGCCCCAACTGCATAGATATCAGACAGGGCGTTGGCCGCCGCGATTGCGCCGAAATCAAAAGGGTCGTCTACCACTGGCATGAAAAAGTCAGTGGTCGCCACAATGGCTTTGTCATCGTCGATGCGATAAACAATTGCGTCGTCTTTTGTTTCCAGCCCAACCATCATGGCCGGGTCGGTTATCTGCGGAGGCAGAAAGCTGAGGATCTCCTCCAGCACCGCTGGAGCAATCTTGCAGCCTCAACCACCGCCGTGGACGAGGGCGGTAAGCCGGATCTGGTCCATGTTTGCTCCTTTCTCGTGACAAGGTTTCAACCTTGTTACGAAGAAACAAACCTGTCCACCAGCCAAAACAACTAACTGTTCTGGCCTGTTACATCACATTTGGGGCGCCAGATTGCGCCCTGCCAAGATCAGGGCTTGCGCGCGATAAACGCGTAGCCGCTGACATCAAAGGCACGGGCGTTCTTTTCGCCGCTTGCGCCGCCAAATGTGTCCACGGGTGGGCCGATCTTTACATCAACAAAACCGGTCGCTTCGATTATTTCTTGCCATCCTGCGCACGGCAGGCCTCCGGCGATTCAGGCGGTCCAGAGATCAATGTCATTCCTCGCGGATTCTGGAACGGTATTGCCGTTGGCAATATCCGAAAATTGCAGATGCCCACCGGGTTTCAGAACCCGGAAAATCTCGGAAAAGACGGCGGCTTTATCGGCGCACAGGTTGATGACTCCATTTGAAATCACTACATCAGCCCAGCCATCGTCGATGTCCATGTCTTCGATAATGCCATCGCGGAACTCAACGTTGTTCAGACCCATTGAGCGGGCTGTTGCATTGGATTTGTCGAGCATTTCTTGCGTCATGTCGATGCCAACAACCTGACCAGTTTCACCGACCTGTGAGCGGGCAACAAAACAATCAAAGCCCCCGCCGGATCCAATATCGATCACTTTTTCGCCGGGTTGCAGGCTGCGCTGTGAAAACGGATTACCGACACCAGCAAAGGATTCGACCGCGGCGTCAGGCAAAGCAGCAACAACCGCCGCGTCATAGCCCAGGCGTTTGGCCAATGGTCGCCCCGTGTGAAAGTGAAATGTCCCATGTGGATCAATCGCGACTTCGCGGTACTTGTCCCTTACCGCATCGCGCAACTGGTCAACATTGACGGGAATATCTTGCGTCATCTATGTCCTCCCCCAAGTTTCAGGTCAGGGTAACATATCAGAAAATGACTCTGATTTCTCGCTGTTTTTATGACCCTTCAAGCGTTTGCAATTGCTGCACAAAATTGGCCTCATCCGTCAAAGCACGTAAATCAAGCTGGATACGGCCGTTATTTGTGCGGCCGATGACCGGGCGGGGCAGGCGGCGCAAAACGCCTGTCAGTTCACGCAAGGCTTTGTCTTCGGTCTGCAATGGTGTCAGCACCAACGCATAACTGTCTAGTCTGTCAACAGGAAGCGAGCCGCTGCCGATCTGGCTTTGGGTCGGCTCAATATCAACCTGCGCGATTTGCGCCAGGGTTTTAGCAATAATGGGTTTCAAGCGCTCAGCCTGTGCGATGATGTCTGAGGC
>PIVL01000211.1 GCA_003354145.1 Paracoccaceae bacterium | reverse complement strand
TCGATGATATTGTTGAGATATTTCACCTGCAAAATCTGGATCAGATGATTGCTCCGCATGAACTTCAGCATCACGTTGGTCCATTGCAACCCGGCCAGATTGGCACCGCTTTTGTCGATGACGACCTTAAGGTTTTCCACAAGCTTCGTTCGGTGAACATACGCGGCAACTTTTCTACTGTCGCTCGTTTGGCGAGGGGCGATGCATGTCAGTTCAACATTGATCTGGCACTATGTTAGTCGCTTCGTATAGATTGCAAAATACAATCAATGATGATTTCAGAGATAAAGAAATGAAATGATAGTACGACGTCTCGACTTGGATTCTGTTCAGGCATTTGTGTACATTGCCGAGCTTGGCAGCTTTACACGCGCAGCCGAGGCCACTCGAACAACGCAATCTGCTATTAGTTTGAAGCTGAAGCGCCTTGAAGAAAGGCTCGACTGCCGCCTTGTCGATCGGACACCACGGCATGTGCAGCTTTCGCCTCAGGGAGAAGCCTTCCTTCACCACGCCCGTGAGCTATTGGCCGTACATGATCGTGCGTTCGCTGTATTTTCCAAATCTCGGAAACGCCTCACCATAGGCATAAGCGACCATGTAGCCGGGCCAGAGCTTCCAGCGCTGATCGCACGTATGAACGCCCAGGACCCGCAGTTAATAATCGAAATCCGGATTGGATCGTCGGGTGATCTGCTGCAAAGCTTCGACCGACGAGAACTAGATGCAGTAATCGTTCGGTTTCATGTTGGGCGGAGTGATGGTGAAGTTCTCGCGGAAGAACAGTTTGGCTGGTATGCTGCGCCTGGTTGGCAGCATCGCGCCGGGGCCCCAATACCGCTGGCTATGGGTCAACGCCTCGTCAACGGTGATCGATAGCGTCGTCTTCAGTTTCCAAAATAGCAATCTCGTGCCCAATGCGCTCGAAGATCGGCAGATATACCTGATCATGGCGCACAAGGGCCGCTACCTTGGTGTAGGCCGATTGCAGGGATTTCGAATCAACTTTCATGTATTGGCTATAGCGCTGAGCGCCTCGGTAGATCGAAAGGGCTTCTGTGGTTGCCGCCCTGAATGCAAGATGTTTCTGACTGTTTTGCGCGATGTGATCGAGTGCGGTCTTCTGTCAGGCCTTTTTGTGCGGCATTTCATAGCCGCGGGCCGGTTCTCTGATTGCGGCCCTGTCAAGCGGGAATGCTGAATATCCGTCCGGGGTCATGGTTCTCTACGAGGTCACCAGTTTTGCGCCTCACTATGGTATTCGTCGATGGATCGTCTCCAATGTATGGTGCGGGTTATGCAGAATGATCCACATCCCAGCGGCCAGCACGAGATCGACCAACCTCCGCCCCTTCGGGACTTGGCTTCCCGCCGCCTTGGGCGAGAATTCAGGTCAAGCAGTGGTCTCCTTTGTCCATTTGAAGTCGGTTTCATTTTTCCACAGCGTCAACATCAGGACCGCGATTTTCCGCGCGGTTGCAACTGCGGCCTTGGCAAACCCGCGCCGCCCAGCAAGCCTTACCGCCCAGCTCTTCAGCGCCGAGAACCGCTGCACTCGATGGATCAAAGTACTTGCGGCCTCGACCAGTGCACTACGCATGGCCTTGTCACCGCATTTCGAGATGCGGCCCGACCAGCCCATCTCGCCGGATTGATATCGTCGTGGCGTGAGACCGAGGAACGCCCCAACATCGCTCGCCCTGCGAAACCGCGAAGGATCATCGACCAGCGCGACAAAGCTCAGCGAAACGACAGGGCCAACCCCGGGGATTGTCATCAGTCGTCGGGCTACAGGGTTGCTCTCCGCCTTGTGCTTGACCGCCCGATCCAGATCCGCAGCGGCCTGGCACAGGGTGGCATGGGCAGAGATGAACCCGTCCGCGATGGTGTGCAACACTAGATCGCGCTCCTGCAGCAGCGAGTTGGTCGCGAAAGGCCTGCCGCTGTCCACCTTTCCCGATACCCGTCAAACGGATGCCGAAGGTCTTGAGAATTCCTCGAATGTGGCCTTCGAGGTCCCTGCGAAGGCTGATCAACCGCGCACGCGCGCTGATTAAGCAACGCAGCAGATCCGATTCCTCGCGGCGAACATGGACAGATGTGAACCAACCCGTGCGAGCCAGTTGCGCGAGACCTTCTGCGTCAGCGGCATCGGATTTGTTAGGGCGAGCTGACAGGCTCTTGTGCGCCTTGCGGGCGTCGATGCAGGTGGCTGGAAGCCCTAGCCGTTCCAGGCCGCGCTGCAGCCAGATCGACAGCTGTCCGCTTTCATGCACGATCAGCCTCGGCGATAGAGACCTGTTGCGGAACCAACCCGCCACGCCCTCAGGGTCGGCTGGGGACACACCTCGGGCAACGGTCTTACCGTCTGCGTCAACGACGCAGATCGAAATCTCTTTGAGAGACACATCAAGTCCGGCATACTGTTTCATGGTCGTTCTCCTCTACGGCTTTTCATGTGAGGCTGATCATACCAGACCTCGTTCGCCTTCGGAGAGCGACCGCCGCAATCACACCATGTATGGTGATCAGCGGATCGGGCCCAAATCTCGACACCGAGCTTTGTTGCTCTGCCGCTTTCGCTGGTTTTCCCGATCCCGATCTGTTCGATCATTCGCCCATTCAGGTCAACGCCGGATCTCTGTAATCCTCCCCTTTCGTAAGCATGGCCCAGATCTGTCTGGCCATCTTGTTCGCCAAGGCGATTGCGATCAGCATCCGCGGTTTCCTTGCCAGCATACGTGCCAGCCAGGATCCCTCGGGGACCGATTTGCGACTCACCCAGTTCAGCCGGGACATCCACTGCCCGGCAGTGCATGTTTACATGCATGAGAGGGGCCCCGATGATCAGCAGGCGGCGGATATCGACCTGTCCAGCCTTGGAGATGCGTCCGAGCCGCGTCTTGCCGCCTGTGGAATGCTGCCGCGGCACAAGTCCGAGCCAAGCCGCAAAATCACGGCCGCAAGAAAACTGTGCCATGTCGGGCGCGAATGCCTCAACCGCCAGCGCGGTCAGAGGTCCAACACCCGGCATCGTCTGCAGCCGACGGGCCGTGTCTGTCTCCGCCGCGAGCACCTTCAGTTTCCTGGTCTTGTTAACGATCCTCTCTGTCTTCTCGGCAATCTGCACCAGCAGGTCTTGGCATTCCGCGATGATCAGTGCCGGTAGGTCGCAGGCCGGGTCTTCCACCAAAGCCTCGATCCCCTGTAGATGGGCAAGGCCAATCGGAAAGACATGTCCGAATTCGTAGAGTACTGCCCGAAGCGCGTTCACGAGTTCAGTTCGTTGATGCACCAGACGTTCGCGACCGCGAAACAGGACTGCCTTGGCCTGCTGGCCCTTTGTCTTTGGTTCGACGAAACGCATTTCGGGTCGCAGCGCGGCGATGACGATGGCCTCCGCATCGGCCGCGTCATTCTTTTGCCTTTTGACGAAAGGACGGACGTACTGCGGAGCGATCAACTTGGCTTCGTGGCCGAGTTGCTCCATCTCCCGCGCCCAATAGTTCGCGCTGCCGCAGGCCTCAAACACAACAACGCAGGTGGCATGCTCAGCCATGAAGCGTCGGAATTGCTCCCGCGTCAGCTTCTTGCGGAACTGAAGTGCCCCGTCATCGATGCGCCGTGTACCTGAAAAACGCGTTTTGCCAGATCTACTCCGATCATTGTATCCTTCATATCGCCGTCCTCTTCACTCTGTGGTTCTCAGACCACCACTTTGGCACATTACGATGCCGTCTGGGGGAGGGCGGCAACCATCCCATCTCGAATGGTCTGCCCAAGGTTTGGCCCGTTCATCAGTATGGACGCTGCAAAGCGATGACAGGCCCAATCTCGCAGCGTGGAACTGTCGCCGAACTCCAAAACTGTTGTTACAGCGCGTTGAAACACCTAACCTTGCCGAAAGGCCCCACTACTTGGGGAGTATTGGTTGAAACGATTTTAAGCCAATGTTGTAGTAATGAGTTTGGAAATAAGAAAATGGCCGATACCAAAATTATAGGACAAGGCGAAAGTATATCCTCTATTGCGGATGAAACGGGCCATTTCTGGGAGTTTCTGTGGAACCATCCCAGCAACAGCGGTTTAAAAGCTGAGCGGACAAATCCAGAAACCCTAATGCCTGACGATGCAGTGTTTGTTCCCGATCTCCGGGAAAAATTACTGCCGTGCACCACAGCAAAGCGCAACAGGTTCCGGCGGCGCGGCGTGCCCATCAAGATTGCATTCACCGTGGCTGAACGAAATGGCGATCCTTTTGCCGACAAGGCGTACACCCTGACAATCGGCGCCAAGACGTTTGAAGGCAGGACAGACAATGTCGGGCATTTGGAACACTGGGTTGCGACGACGGAAAAGTCGGGCGTTCTGATTGTGACTGTCGACGAACCGGGGTTTCCCGAGACGCTGGAGTGGGATCTCGATCTGGGACAATTGCCCCCCTACACGACGATAGCGGGGATGCAGATGCGGCTTAACAACCTAGCCTATGCCTGTGGCAAGCCTGATGGCGATCACGCCGACAAGACCACTGCCGCACTGTGCAAGTTTCAGAAAGACAGCGATCTTGACGTTACAGGCGAGGCCGATGGCCCGACGCAGGAAGCATTGCGGCAGGCCCATGGAAGTTGAACCGCGCCCGACCATTATGAACGTCAAGCCCATGCAAATTGAGAGCACAGCCCCATGGACATGACAAAGGCTGTACCCGTCATTTACTGGGATGACGTGCCCGCGCCCTATCTGCCGCCTCCTGCGCAAGCGGAACAACCGCCGACATTAATGCGCAGACCGTCAGCTTCAGAGGAGCAAATCCAGGCGGCGTTGCAGCGCCAACCAGCGGCTGTTGTCCGCGAGGTCGAAGAAGACGCAATGGACGGTCAGAACGCGGTTGCGGCAACCCGGACCAGATCTATTCGGGTCGGGATTTGGAATATTCAGAACTTTGGCGGCGGCATCTCGGGTATGTGGAACAACATGCCTGAGCCGGCTGGTTACGACACGTGGTTAGACCAGTACCCCGAAATATGGGATATCGCCTTGCCGGAAATCCAGCGGGCCAAAACGCGCCAGAACAGACTGCTCGCGCTGTTTACCGAGGCGACTTGTACGGATGGTCTGACAGAGGAAATCGCAAAATATCACGATCTGGTATTGCGTGCCTATGGGCTGGCCGATCACATTCATTCGCTTGACTGCGATGTGATCGTGATGTTGGAGGTGATGCAACGCTGGTCGGGGTCTCCACCGGGTGGCGGCCACACCGGATCGGCAGAGTTCAAGGCGATCTACTTCCTTTATGGTGCATGGTATGCAATCCAGAATAATGTCGTTAATGATATCGACCAAGGCGAATATGCCTCTGTCGATGAACGCATCCTGAATTTCCTTGGCGAAGTGATGCCGGAGCCGGATGTGGAGCGCCCTTTGTTGGTATATTCGGAAGAAGAGTACGGTCCGCGCGTGACGGCGTTCCGGCAGGGGTTCGGCATCTTCTGTAGGATTCACAGCGGCACCGCCGTAGTTGGCAAAAATAAGAAGGCCACCAGAGTTGATTTAATGGCCCGAACTAAATACGAGCGGTATCAATGCAAGTTTCAGACAGAACGTTCCGGTCTGGCCACTGGCCAAGAACTTGGCAACAACGATACCGGACTTGCCGAGTATGTTTTTACAAACGATGACGCGGCCTTTTTTGGGGCGATGTTGGCGCATCATGACCTGCTGCTTGGTGGCCATTCGCATGAGACAGACGGTCGATATCTGGCACACCCACCCAGATCAGCCTTCAGCGGATTTTCCGGTCGGCAAGACGAATGGGAAAACCCGATTCTCGCCAAAGCGGGTCCCGGAAAAAACCTGTATGAAGCCTTTGGTACGGTCAAACGCTTGTGGCGGATGATGGTGGAACGGCGCGGTTGGGCTCATTCGATTGAACACATGATCGCGCCGATGGAAGAAGAGCCCGAGGAAGACGAAGCCCCGGCCTTTCAGTCCATTCTTGCAATGTTGAACGCACGGCTTGAATTCAACGGTCATGCACAGTTCAAGGCACTCAAGAAGCCTGCTTCGTTGAAAAGCGCTGAAACCGTTGCCATCGCGACCCGTCTTGATGGGACATTCACGATCAGTGAGACCCAGATATGGCGGCGCGACGGCGGCATGACGTTTGAGCGTCCGGTACATGTTTTCAAAATCAATGCCACCCAGCCAGACGGGCTGCCCTGCACCTTGCTGGCCGGCCATGCTCCGTCGCCTGTGCATTGGGAAAAGCACAACACAGAGACCAAAAAATGGTTTTCCGACATGAACGACATTGCCACTGCATTGCAGGGCGAAGACACGGATGTTCCGGTCGTTCTGGCCGGGGATTTCAATATCAGCGGGGACAACGACGCAGGCCCGGCCTGCTATGCCAACTGGACCCCGGCGTGGGATTGGCACAAGGATATTCAGACCAGCTATAAGCTGCGCGGTGGCGAAGATGATCCGAAGTGGTCAGAAGCGTTCGATAAAATTCTCATCCACAAGGACACGACCCAAGTCGTGAATTATTATGCCTATCGGGACGCGCGGTGGGACGGGGCTTCAAAAGCGCGAAAATACAGCGACCATAGTTTTGTTGTCGCTGATCTGTCGGTCACAGAGGCGGTCGAACAGCCGGAACCGATCTTTGATGCCATGGACCTGGAGGTGCGTGTTGATGATAGTCAGGCTAAACCAGGTCCGGCAAAAAAAGCCAAGCCAGAAGGGGGGAGCGGAAGTGGCAGTGTCGAACCGATGGTCAGTGCGTTTGGCGCGCAAGGCACATCTTTTTCCGGATCGAGCTACAGCTTAGGCACAGAAGAAAATCCAGAGAAAAAGCCCAAAAAGAAGAAGAAAAAGAAACGTACTGCCGACAAGCGAAAACCTGCAGAAAAACGGTCTCGGGCAACGTCGAAGAAAAAGAAACAAAAGAGTCGCAAGAAAGCAAAAACTAAAGATACTAGAAAAGACTCTGACAAAACGTAGCAATTGCGCGGACGGATGTGCGGGTATTGCCCAGTAGATGACGAGCTGACAGGGTAGGAGAAGCAGGATGGGTCCAACTTTTCGAGACGGCACTTCACAAGTGCGATTTTGTATGCCCAACGATGTCTCGGCTCGCGGCGCTGTGCGGCGGTTTTTGAACACCGACGAGGCGCATCGCTATTTGCGCCAACTGTGCGTCACGACCGACGGTCTCAGAGCGCTGAGACTCTGGGCTGTTGACCAGAAAATATCTGCTCGGCCTTTGCCTCGGAACCAGGATAAATTTCTGGCGATGATTGCGGGGCTGCTGTGTACGGGCGGGATTGTCGTTGCGACAGAAAAACGAACCCAGGGTTCGCGCAAAAGTTCCTATGGGATGGGGGCTGTCGCCGAACCGCCCAAAGTTGAACGGCCGACCAAGCAGCACAAGCGGACACCACAATCTTCCGAACCGGCCATGACTCCGTCCATGCTGATTGCCGATGCCGCCAAGGAAGCGGAAAAGCCGAAGACCTGGATCGAAATCGAACTGGTGGGCGAAGATGACGAGCCAATTCCGTTTGAGCGC
The DNA here is from genome assembly GCA_003354145.1 of Paracoccaceae bacterium. GTDB lineage: Bacteria > Pseudomonadota > Alphaproteobacteria > Rhodobacterales > Rhodobacteraceae > NORP181. The sequence continues at coordinate 602 of PIVL01000211.1, read as the reverse complement.
TACGAGTTGCGCACAGCGAGTGGCAGTGTTCATGCCACCGGCCGGTTGAACGCCTTTGGCCTCGCTCGGCATGATCCCATCGACGAAGATGCTTATCAGGTTGTATTCCTGGATCTGGACCAAGATGCCTGGAAGGGTATTTAGCGCAGCGTATGACCAGCCTGCCCGACCGAGCATCGGCGCTAACAGCGGCGTAAGTACGCTGAAATTGATCAGCTAAAAGTTGAAACCCCAACGTTTCTAACTTAGACTCGTTGTTACGATCTTCTCGGGAGCCAACATGACCAATCCAATCTTAGTCGATGGTTCCCTTCTCGTCCTCTCGGCTGGTAATTACCCCTTACTTCGACGTCGAGGTGAACGGCAAGTTTGGGCTGTGAGTGGCCGACTGCACCCGCAGCATTTTGGTGAGATAACAACGGCAGCGCAGAGCTCAAACCGGACCGCAGCAAATCCGCGCGGCCCGGTGTTTGTTAACCCGGTCTCAAACAATCAGAGTGATGGTGCACCATGCTTTACTGGACCTTCGCCGTCTATGACGACACCGCCCTGCCCGACTCAGCCACAGGCTTTGTGCGCGCAGAAACCGTTGAACACGCCTT
>PIVL01000210.1 GCA_003354145.1 Paracoccaceae bacterium | reverse complement strand
GCCGCTGGGGGGGACAAAGTGATTGCCCTTGCGGATCAGGTTGCCCGGTGGATTGCCGCCGCCCGCCACATTCGGTGTTGGCCAGAACAAACAACCGCTGTCGTTTGTGCGGCGCGCTGACTTCTGCCGCTGTAAAGAGTCCTTCCGTAACCCGGAAACCCAGTTCTTCCAGCTCTTCTCGGACCTCGCGATATCCAAGGTTGAGATGATTTGCGACGTTTTCCAGAAGCACCCACTCTGGCTGGCATTCGGCAATGATCCGGGCGAAGTGCGGCCATAAATGGCGGGGATCCTCCGCACCCTTGCGCATTCCCGCGATGCTGAACGGGGTGCATGGGTAGCCGCCAATGATAATATCCACCGCTCCACGCCAGGGTCGGCCGTCGAAGGTTGCAACATCGTCCCACAGAGGTGCTTTATCCAGGGCCTTGTCTTCCATCCTCGCCACGAGGGTGGCCGCAGCATATGCTTCCCGCTCGACGTAACAAACAGTGCGATACCCGGGGCAGGCGATTGCAAGCCCGAGGTCGATCCCTCCGGCACCGGCGCAGAGCGACAGGCCGAAGAAGGCATCGCTTCTTCGGGAAGGTAGAGCCAGCTCATGCATACCTCAGTGCGGATTGTCGGCCAGGTCGGCGAAGGTTTTTTCCGTTCCGTCCAGCACCGCATCCTGCCCGGTGAACTGCTGCCAACGCTGCACCGCGACATCGACATAGGCCGGGTTCAACTCGATGCCGAAACAAACCCGCCCTGTGGATTCCGCCGCGATCAGCGTGGTGCCAGATCCCATGAACGGCTCATAGACAATCTGGCCCGGGCTGGAATTGTTCAGGATCGGGCGGCGCATGCACTCCACAGGCTTCTGCGTGCCGTGCACGGTTTCGGCATCCTGATCCTTGTTCGAGATATGCCACAGCGTTGTTTGCTTTCGATCCCCGGCCCAGTGACCCTTGCCGGTTTTCTTCACCGCATACCAGCAGGGTTCATGCTGCCAGTGATAATCACCGCGGCTCAGTACCAATCGGTCTTTCGCCCAGATAATCTGCGAGCGGACGTTGAAACCCGCCACCTCAAGGCTTTCTGCAACGGTGGTCGCATGCAATGCGCCGTGCCAGACATAGGAAACATCGCCCGGGAACAGTGACCACGCTTCTCGCCAGTCTGCCCGATCATCATTCAGCACCTTGCCGGTGCGTTTGGTCTTTGCGGCACCGACCTGGTTGCGCCAGCTGGGATCGTACTCCACGCCGTAAGGCGGGTCGGTCACCATCAGGAGTGGTTGCGTCCCATTCAGAACCCGCTCCACATCGGTGGCCACGGTAGCATCGCCACACAGCAGCCGGTGTTTGCCAAGTATCCAAAGATCGCCCGGACGACTGACCGGGTCTTCCGGGGTTTCTGGAACATCGTCCTCGCCCTCGGTTTCGCCCAACGCCGAACCATCCAGATCGCCAAGCAGATCATCAAGCTCCTCATCCGAGAACCCCATCAGGTCCAGATCAAAATCCATGTCGACTAGCGCCGCCAGTTCAGTGCGCAGTAGATCCTCGTCCCAGCCCGCGTTTTCGGCCAGTTTGTTGTCGGCGATCACAAGGGCGCGGCGCTGTGCTTCGCTGAGATGGTCAAGAACGATCACCGGAACCGTGTCCATCCCGAGTTGCTGCGCGGCCAGCAGGCGACCATGCCCGGCGATGATGACATTGTCCGCGCCAGTCAGGATCGGATTGGTAAACCTGAACTCGGAGATGGACGCCGCGATTTGCGCGATCTGTTCATCGGAATGTGTCCGCGCATTACCCGCATAGGGCACAAGCTGCGAAACCGGTGTCATTTGGATATTCATGATGTTCCCGATGAAATCTGTGTCCCGGTCGTTGCCCAAAAGAAAGGCCCGGCTTGCGCCAGGCCTGAGGGTTAAGACAGGGAGGTTGTCGTTAGGTGTTGGGGTGCGGACCTGCGGACCCAAAGGTGCGGACCCGGAAAAATCCTTTGTCGCTAGAGAACTATCGCGCCAAGCCCCCCCGCATACACATCGGTCCACGGAGGACCCAAGGCAGGGGGGGGCTGGTTGGCGAGCCTCTGCGATCTTATCGGTTTGATGGCATGAAACAGCCCGAAATGTCGCGCCAGAAGTTCAACGTGTTTTGGCAAGCAGACCGCGTTCAGTGCCAGTTCAACGACGTGTTTTGGAGGATAGATTATTTGATTTCAACGGCTTGAGATCGAGGCCAATACTGCCTACGACGAAGGGTGTGCTGAAATCAATGCCGTCTGTGCAGGCTTTTGAGCCTTCACCGTTGTTGGCTCAACTGGCGCTTTCGGCCCATTGCGGCCATTGACCACCACATCAACGTGCTGCGGTGCGGCCGTCAAACCGGTCATTGGTGAGGAGCGCAGCAATTCACTCGTTGCAATGACGCCAGTGGGGACAAACCTGCCTCAGGAACCTCGTGCGACTATACTATCTGCGACATTGGAGTCGCGGAAGAGAAGTGCCACAAACAGACGCTCGTCTAAATCAAGAGCTTGTTCAACGATCATGATGTGTTCTCCGAGTTGTAGGGGTTGCCATGTTCAGGATAGGCATTGTGGTTGCTGAACAACAGCACTTCCATCTGGTCGATTTTCCACCAAATATCGGTTGGTGCTTTGTGGTATTGAAGCTCCAGGTAATCGCGTAACCCGTTAACGACACCCGCAACATCGCGATGCAACCAATCGTGCTCACTCATTGCAGCCGAATAGTCACATACAGCTTGCCAAAATGTATTGAATTTGGTGACTGGAAAATGGCGCTTGCCTAAGCGGTCATCGAGTTCGCTATAGGCATCCATGACACGATCAACCAAGGCCTTGAGCTTTGCTTCTTCCAGCTCATCTTCTCGAGGCATTGATGTTCCCTTTTCTTTTGCTGTAGACAACAATGTGGAGGATCATACTGTTTAAGTGATCAAGTATCTATTGGTTCACAAAATAGGGTGAAACACCATGGCATTACCTGTGAAACTACGTGCAGTTGTTGATCAAATCGATATGACCGGCGGCGAAATGACTGCCTATATCAATCGCAAGACCGGCGATCTTATTACTCTTACTGATGAAGACCTCTCCTATGCTGAAGATGGTGACAACAACCGCCTTATTCCGGATTGGCAGAGGGAAACAGTCGATCAGGTTAAGCAAGTGCTGGCAGACGACGATTATATTGCGTTGCCAGACAGCTTCGAGATCCATGAATACCAGATCATGGAACACTTTTGCTACACGATTGAGGATGAGCGAGTGCAGAATATCCTGCTACAGGCGATCAACGGCAAGGGCGCGTTCCGCCATTTCAAGGATAAGGTTTATGAGGAAGGGATTAACAATAACTGGCGTCGGTTCCGGGATAGTGCTTTTAGGCAGATCGCAGTGGGTTTTCTGGAAAGCCAAGGAATAGCTTTCACAGACTAATATTAGCAAGGCTGGGAGGGGATGATGGCCAATATTGAGTTCGGCAATACATGGTGGGGAAGCATGTGGCTGGATGCGCTGATTGACACCGACTACTCCAACCGGTTACCGCGTGGCAAGCGTTATGCTCGCAATGGTTCTGTCAAAAGTGTTAAAATATCGGGCGTGACGGTTTCGGCGGATGTCAAGGGCTCGCGGTCACGGCCTTACAAGGTGAGGATTTCGCTACCAAAATTCACCATGAAGGACAAAAAGGCCATTGTCGATGCGGTGATTGACAATCCGCTTGTCCTTTCACAACTATTAGCACGTCGCCTGCCACCGGCCTTGTATGAGGTGTTTGAAGACAAAAATATTCCACTGTTTCCCGATAAATGGGACGATATTTCCGCCAACTGCTCATGCCCAGACTGGGCTTCGTGCTGCAAGCATATCGCAGCGGTGATCTATCTGATCGCCAATGAGGTCGACAAAAACCCGTTCCTTTTGTTCGAATTGCATGATTTCGGAATTTTTTCGGCACTAGCCAAAAGGGGTTTTTCTATCGAGGCGCATTCGAGCGTTACAATTGCTTCATCCAAGCAACTGATGTTGAAAAGGACACCACCAAAAATACAACCTCTGAGCCGAAAGAAACGCGATGAGCTGCTCGACAATCTCGATTTTTCAACAATTCCGTTTGTGCGCGATGAGCTGTTATTGTTGCTTGGGGACCAGCCACTTTTCTATCCTTACAAGCCCTTTAAACCCATTTTGGAAAAGGCGCTAAGGAGCTTTTCCCTACAAGCAAAAAGAGAAATGCGTGATTTCAACGCGGGGCTGGGTGATGAGAATACAACCGGGATTTTTACCGATGCGGAGATATGGATTTCAAACGATCTTAATTTGACCGATCTTGAGGTCATCGGTTCTGAGGAAAGCTACTCTGCCGGTAATGGTTGTGATTATTTCGATCTACTTGAAATGCTATTCACCATCCCACGCAAGCAAATTCATTCACACCACCACCGTGTCATCTCCCTCTCGCTGCTGGTTCATTTCGCCCTCAAACTGCTTGAACAAGGGGCCGTACTGCCAGAGATTTTAAGCGTTCCCAAAGGCCATCGCATACGTTGGGTGCCAGCGCTTATCAGCCCACAGGTGGCGCTGATTTTTGATTGTATATGCGCTTTGTCACCCGATGATTTGGTGACAAAGCAAAATTTTGCCAAAGTGGAGCAGGTCAAAACCGTGCTCTCTGAAATATTGAGCAACTATATAAAGCAGTTTGCGCTCTCACTTTCAGGCGTTCCCAGCGACGAGATAACCACAGTGTTCTTTGATGGCCATGTGATGACAAAATCGGAAAAATTCGAGCAACAAGAAGTAGCCGAAAATATCGCCTTGTGGTTATCGAGCTTTCATATTGCAGGCAAAAACTATGTGCCTTTGGTCAAGGTCGATGAAATCGAAAGCGGTTTTTCGATGGAGCTGATGGTCGAAAACCGCGCGGAGGACCTCAAAACCCCGGTGCCTTTGAAAAATGTCCTCACCTTAAAAAAATACGCCGCCGCCAAATATGACATACTAAAAGATGTCACTCTGCTGGCCGACTATTTCCCCGAAATCTCCGATTTTCTCGCTTCCGGTGGTGAGAAAAGCTCCAAATTTACACCTGCAGGTTTTGAAGATGTGTTGTTTCGCCATCTTCCAACCTTAAAACTGCTCAACATTCCCATCCTGCTACCCAAGGGGCTCAACTATCTGGTTCGTCCGCATATGAGCGCCAGAGTGAGCAAATCGGCCAGTGAGAGCACAAAAACCTATCTGTCACTTGATGATATGCTGTCGTTTCAATGGCAGATAGCACTGGGCGATCAGATGATGTCACGAGAGGAATTTGAAAAACTGGTGCACGGGCTATCGGGTATCGTCAAAATCAAGGAACAGTACGTGTATATCGACCAGAGGGAGATCGCCAAAATCCTCAAAAATCTTGAGAGCGAGCCGCGCCTTTCTTCAAACGAAGCGTTCAAGGCGGTGCTGTCCGGGGAATACAAAGGCAAGACACTGGAGCTTGATGATGAGATCAAGGCAATGATCAAGCAGATGATGAATGCCGACCAGCTGCCCGTGCCCGATGGCTTGCAGGCCACCTTGCGCGACTATCAACATCGCGGTTTTGAATGGCTGTCGCGTAATGCCCGGCTTGGTTTTGGCTCGCTGATCGCCGATGACATGGGACTTGGCAAGACCATCCAGATCATCACGCTGTTGTTGCAGATGCTTGAAGAAGGCCGACTTGACAAAATACCGGCTCTGGTTGTTGTGCCGACCACATTGCTTACCAACTGGCGGCGTGAAGCCGATAGATTTGCTCCCAACTTGCAAGTTCACACCTATCACGGCACGGGCCGCAAGTTCAAACTCAAGGGCGTGCATGTTTTTCTGACCACCTATGGACTCTTACGACGCGACAGCGAAAAATTTGCCAAATCCAAATGGGCAGCGGTGATAATCGACGAGGCGCAGGCGATAAAAAACCACGGCACCGCCCAGACCAAGGCGGTGAAGAAGATCAATTCCAACCTTCGCATCGCCATGACCGGCACCCCGGTCGAAAACAGACTGACCGAATATTGGAGCATTTTCGATTTTTTGAACAAGGGCTACCTGAAAGGTGTTAAGGCGTTCAAAGATGAGTTCGCCATGCCGATTGAGGTCGACCGCAACCAGCAGCAATTGGCATTGTTTCGCAAGATTACTGCCCCCTTTATTCTGCGGCGCATGAAAACTGACAAGTCTATCATCAAGGATCTGCCCGACAAAATCGAGATCGACCAATATTGCCAGCTTGAGCGAGAGCAGGCAGCACTTTACCAGACCACCATGGACCAGATCATGGAAAAGATCGAAGAAGCTGAGAATATAGAGCGGCGTGGGCTGGTGCTGAAATTGATCACGGCTCTAAAGCAAATCTGCAATCACCCCTCGCATTTCCTTAAGCGCAAGACATTGGATGCTGAAAAATCCGGCAAAACGGCGCTGCTTATGGAGCTGATTGGCAATATAGCCGCCAATGAAGAAAAGCTGCTGATTTTCACCCAATACACCCAGATGGGCAATTTGCTGCAAAAACTGATAACGGAGCAATTTGGCCTTGAACCCTTGTTTTTGCATGGTGGGTTGACGCGAAAAAAACGCGATGAGATCGTCGATGATTTCCAGACCAAACCCTATGTAAAAACCATGATATTGTCACTCAAGGCAGGCGGCACTGGGCTCAATTTGACGGCGGCGCAAAATGTCGTGCATTTTGATCTGTGGTGGAACCCGGCTGTCGAGGCACAGGCCACTGACCGCGCTTACCGCATCGGTCAGACCAGCAATGTCATGGTCCACCGCCTGATCACCCGCGGCTCATTTGAGGAGAAAATCAACACCATGCTCAAAGACAAGCGTGAATTGGCCGACATGGCAATATCAAAGGGTGAAAAATGGATCGGCGAGTACACCAACAAAGACTTGCGCGAAATTTTTTCTTTGGAATGAAATATGTAGGATACTGCATCAATTGGCTTGATATCTGAAAGTCAGCAATATGATTTTGCCGATTTAGGTCAAAATTCTCCGTGCATTTCGCCCGTCGCTATCCCAATAGCAACCAACCAGCCTGCGCGAGGCAGCAACGGGCTCAGAGCCGCCTTCCGCACCGCAGAAAGAAACCCAGTTTCACGATTGTCTGAATGTCGGCTTCCTACACTTTCGCATTCTTGGCTCGCACCCGCAGCGAAGGTCGGCTCTCCGCCCTTCGTGTCGATTGCTGCGCTTGAGACCGACGGCTGCTCTGGGCTCAGAGCCGACTTGCGGCGGCGCAGCGGGCCGAGCTTGAACCACGCTCCGCAAGCAGCCATTCCCGAAACGCAGATGCTTCAACCATTTCAGGAGTTATGCCCAAAAGTTGGTGACGGTGTGATTAGGCGGCGTTTTGAAGTGTAACTGCCCGGTTGTTACCGCGGTTCATTCGCCATGATGCGCTCGATCCTTGCTGGATCGCAGTTTTGTTCGATGAGGAACTGGCGCATGCCACCCTGCCAAGTGCGGACATCGGCGAGGAACTCCTGCAGGTTTTCGATGCCTCTGCTGGTAAAGGCGGTGATGGCCTCGTCGGGCCCGGTGACGACATCGATCATTTCGCCATAGTCGATGTTGTCCGAGTTTCCGGCGATTTCTTCGAGTAACTCGAGATTCTCGCCGATCCGCTTGGCGACGTAATCTATCGCGCAGATGCTGGTATCTCTCCCCATCAGGCCACCTGACCTGAGGCGGCTTTTGTCGGAGCCCAGTTCCACGGCAACAATTCATCGATCCGGTTGATTTTGTGATCGTGGATGCGGTCGAGGACGTCGGCAAGGTAGGCTTGGGGGTCGAGACCATTCAGTTTGGCCGTCTCAACCAGAGTCATGGCGCGAGCCAGAGTTTCTGCCCCGGTATCGGCCCCCGCAAATAGCCAGTTTTTCCTTCCGATCATTGCCCGGCAGGCGATTGCAAAGCAATCTGCCGAGAGGAGCCAATTGGGCGCATCGCCCGCTCCGCAGCATTGTTGTCAATGGCCACGCGGCCATCCTCAAGGAACAGGCAAAACGATGGCCAGCGGCTCAGGCCATAACGGAAAGCCTTGGCCAGATCGCTTTTGCCGGGGATGCGTGTCAATTGCTGTTCGGCCCATTGCCGCAAGGCTTCGACCTTTGGTTT
>PIVL01000524.1 GCA_003354145.1 Paracoccaceae bacterium | reverse complement strand
TGCCGTACACCGACTGTCATCGGAGGAGGAATGTCACTCTCCGGTATCCATGCCTTAACGGGGGAGCTTCTTGATCTTCTTGCCCTTGCCCTCGGGGATGGTCGTCGGCTTGTCGCCGGTAAGAGCGCTCGACGACTGCGACGTCGGCCGAGTCTGCCGAACGCTCGTGTGCTGCTGCTTCTTCGAGTCACCGTGCGAGGACGATCAAGATGAAGCGTTGCCTGACTTGCCAGCACTCTGCGTGCACAGGTACTCTCGCTGCTGGAAGATCATCGCGACCGCGGCGTCACTATCGTGGTTCGCCTCGAGCAGCGCGACCTCTGCGACGTCCTCCGACGCGCCAGCGACCTGAGCAACCTCCGCGCATTGCGCTGAGATCGGCGTCAGAACGGGAGGAGCCGTAGAGGATGCCTGCGCGGCGGCCTGCGCGCGCGGTGGCGTCGCAACCTGCGCACGCGACGGCGGTGCTGGGGCGCGCAATGCGGCTGGAGCAGCCGTAGCAGCAGACACAGATCCAGCACCCTTGCCGGGCCACGCCGCGGACCGATCCGTGCGCTGACTGCGCCTGTTGCGTGCGCGTTTGGCATTGTTTGCAGCATGATCACGTCTTGCGTGATCAGACCCACGCGCGGGCGGCCCACCTGCGGCGGGGCCTGCCGCCGGCGAGTTCGGGTTCCGCCATGACCCGAGTCCATCCCGCGCGTCTGTCGTCCCCCGTTTGGCGTCTCCGCGACCGTAGCACTCGAACTTGAACCCTCCGCAGCTGACGGTGTACCCACGCGCGCGACACTTGCGCGCGCGCCTCGCCGACATGTTCAAGAGCTTGTACAGGTACGCGACGTCCACGACATCGGGGGTTGAACACGGCGGCCGCTTCTTCGCCAGCCCCGGAGGGGCGGCGGAATGCGGCTCTGTCTCACCGCCGACAGCCGGCGGAATGTCCGTCGCCGACTGCGCCTTCGTGGTGAGCGCCATCGTCAAAATATATTATTCGCAGCCCATACAGTACCCCCATACCCATATGGGGCTGACCGGCACACACTCGTCCGCTATTGTCCGATAAGTCCGACAGTCCAGTGGGGCTGCGGTCTTATCGATGCTCAAGCGCTTTTCGCCTAATTTTCTTGAGAGTCCGGGTGTGTACCGGACAGCACACATATGGGGGGGGGTTCGGATAAAGTTGGTCCCCAGATAAAGTTGGTCCCGAAAAGCGCGCGAGCTTGCCACCGGTATGGGGGTATGGCCGATGCGAGCGGGACGATGGGCGGCGCGTTCGGGCGACAGGGAGGCAAGGCGAGCGGGTCGAGCCGCAAGACGAACGCGCTGAACAAGCTGATCCCGGTCCGCGGCGTGCGCAGCGCGCCCGCGACGCTCGCGTCCAGCACGTTCGCGGCGGACAACGTGATGCAGGCCTACGCGGCCAAGGAGAGGGAGCTGATCATGCTGCGCGCGGAGCACTCCGACATGCAGGCGCGGAACACGAGCCAGGAGCGCCTGATCGCGGATCTGCAGGCCCGTCTGCCGAAGGCGCCGCGCGCCAGCGCCCGCCTCTCCCTCGATGCCCCCGCGGCTCCGGCGCAGTTGCAGACGGGCGCAAATGCGCAGTTGCGCGCCGCGTCGTCCAAGCCGTACGTGCGCGGCAAATCGGCGGAGGACCGGGCCTGCCTCGCGGGGGTCAAGCGCGGTGACGTGCTCGAGCTCACGCCGAAGGCCATCTACCGCAACTACGACATGGATGACGTGTACGAGCTCGGCCAGAAGATCAAGGACGGCAAGGTGAAGCTCTGCGACCTCAAGAAGCCGGCCACGAAGGGCCAGTTCAAGGTCCCCTACAACTCGATGAGGCGGTTCTGCAAGTTGGACGAGAACGGCGCCCCAGCATGGCTCTTCGCGCGCGACGTGGCGCGGCGCACGTCGCTGCCTGAAATGGGCGCCCCGACGGTCCTTGGAGACGCCGCGGAGAAAAAGCTGCTGCTCGAGGTAACCCCTCGCCCCCCACCACCCCCACCCCCCC